>NZ_JBEOSD010000059.1:0-44111 GCF_040302735.1 Streptomyces sp. NPDC097619
TGCTCTTCGCCCCCCCCGCGCGGTGGGGCGGCGGCCCCCGGGGCGGGGGGGCGCGGCGGACCGGGGACTCAGCGACCCAGGTGCTTCAGCACGCGACGGCCCTCGGCGGACTCGCCGAGGGTCTTCCACAGCTTGGCCGAGCTGGTGGAGGCGTAGACGCCCGGGGCGCCCTGCTCCGCGCAGCCCTCGCCGTAGGAGACGATGCCGATCTGGTAGGTCCGACCGGCGACGACGCGGAAGAGCGGGCCGCCGCTGTCGCCCTGGCAGGAGTCCTTGCCCTCCACGCCGGCGCAGACGTTGACGCTCTTGTCGTAGCCGCGGTAGGTGGCCTTGCACTCGGGGTGCGACAGGATCGGCACCTGCACTCCGCGCATGCGGTCGGGGTAGTTCGTGATCTCGGTGTTCGTGTTGCCCCAGCCGATGACGGTGGCCTTGGCGCCGGGGCGCAGCAGGGCGTCGGTGCCGGGGGTGGGGAGCTTCACGGCGGCGACCCCGCGGACGGGGGCGGCCAGTTCGAGCAGGGCGAGGTCGTACGCTTCCTGACCCCTGAGGTAGCGCGGGTGGACCACGATGCTCCGCAGGTCGCGCAGGGCGCCCTGTTTCTTGTCGGACAGCAGCGTGCGGCCGACGGTGACCTCGATGCTCTTGAGCTTGACGCCGGTGACGCAGTGGGCGGCGGTCAGGACCAGGTCGGGGGCGATGAGGCTGCCGCCGCAGAACTGCCGGTCGACGGGGCGGCCCTTGCCCTTGCTGAGCAGGGCGGTCATCCAGGGGTAGGTGCCGTCGGCGACGTCGCGGCCGCCGATGATGCCGGCCGGCGGCTTGACGGGGCCCGCGGGGGCCATGGCCTGCGGGACGTCCTGGGCGGTCCCGGCGGCGTGCGCGGGGGCGGCTCCGAGGAGGGCCGCCGCCGCGGTGGCGGCGAGGGTGAGGGAGGCTATCCGGCGGCGTGCGCCGGAGAGACGGATCGTCATGGGGGTGGCTTTCTCCGATTTCTCCGTTGGGGCACCAAAGTCCTTTTCGCCCGGGGGCGTTGGGACGCAAGGTGCGTGCCGGGAATCCAGAGGGTGATCGCCGCGGTTCGGTTCCCCGTTCGACGAGAATTTTTGCGGGCCGCGAGGGTTTGGCGTGAAATCGTCGCGGCCCGCGGGGGGACGGGCGGGTGTTCCGGCGGTGCTCAGGTCCGGACGGCGGTGACGAGGTAGTAGTCGAGGTGGCCGCGTTCGTGGGCGCGGAGGAAGTTGCGGGGCCAGGTGTCCGCGGCCCACAGGCGGGACAGCCAGCGGTCCCAGCCGGCCCACACCGCCGGGCCGAGGGAGTGGGCGCGGGCCTCGGTGAGGCCCGCGGCCGTGAGGGCCGCGGTGAGGGCGCCGACTGGGCGGGCGCGGTCGAGTCCGGTCTCGAAGGTGTGCAGGAGGCGGGCCAGTTCGGCGGCGTGGGCGGGGGCGTCGTCGGGTGTGAAGAAGGTGGCCACGGCCACCCGGCCGCCGGGGGCGAGGACCCGGGCGGTCTCGGCGGCGAAGGCGTCGAGGTCGGGGAAGTGCTGGGCGGCCTCCACACTGATCACGGTGTCGAAGGCGGCGTCCGGGAAGGGCATCCGCTCGGCGGCGCCGCGGGCGAAGACGAGCCGTTCGGGGCTGCGTGAGAGGAGGCCGGCGTGGGCGGAGCGGGCCCGTTCCAGCTGCTGGGGGTGGACGTCCATGGCGGTGACGGCGGCCGGTGAGCGCTCTTCGAGGGTGAGGGCGGAGCCCATGCCGAGGCCACAGCCCACTTCCAGGACGCGTCGGCCCTCCTGCGGGCCCGCGGCGTCCAGGACCCTGCGGTAGAGGTCCTGTTGGCTGCGGATCCGTTCGGCCTCCCCGAGCGGGGCGGTGAGGTCGATGTCCGCCCAGTGGCCGAAGTTGATGAAGCCGCCCGCGAAGACGGGCTCCCGGCTGAGGTCGGCCGGGCCGTAGGTCTCCCGTACCGCGGGGTCGATCTCGGGGAAGGAATCCTGAGCACCGTGGGTCACGCTGGGGCACCTCCTGGGGCGGTACGGCGACCGGCGCGGGGCTCCCCGGGCCGGTCGGGGGCCGCCAGTGTGGCATTCCGGGCGGGGGCGGGGGGACGGTCCCGGGGCCGGGCGCGGCGGCGGGTCGGCCGGAACGCGACGCCCCCGTCCGCGCCGGGAGGGCGCGGACGGGGGCGGGGCGGCCGGGTTCGTGGGGGCGGGTCAGGAGGCGAGGGTGTGCGCGGCGACCGCGAAGTCGCTCATGTCGAGGCCGCCCTCCTTGGTGTCGTCGTTGGCGAACACGAAAGACTCGATGGGCAGTCCGCGCTCCTCGCTGAGTCGGGCCACGAGTTCCTGGAGGACCACGGCCTCCAGGACCGTGCGGACCGCGGCGGGCACCTCGGGGAGCCGGACGGTGTACAGGGACTCGGGTGCCGGGGCCGCCTCGGCCGGGGCCTCGCGGGTGGTGAGGAGGAGGGTGAGGTGGCCCGCCTCGGCGAGGGAGCGGGCCAGGCCCAGTTCCCGGCCGTCACCGAAGACGAGGTGGAGGGTGTTGCCCGCCGATTCCATCTCGCCGTGCAGGTAGTTGCGGGTCACGGAGGAGGCGGCGGGCATCCGCACCACCTCGCGCAGCAGCAGCGCGCCCTCCTCGGCGGAGGCCAGGGAGGCGCCGGCGGCCACGGAGTCGGCGGCCACGCAGCGGGCGGCGCGCTCCCGGAGCGCGGCCACGGTCCCGGCGGCGGAGCCGCGCACCCGCTCGGTGAGCGCTTCGACGTCCCGCCACGGGTCCTGGTCCTCGGGACGACCGGCGATCGCCCCGGCGATCAGGTCGAGGGCGACCAGCGTGCCGGTGTAGCCGGTGGTGGAGGCGAAGGAGTCGGGCTCGTTGCCGAGGTCCACGCGGGCGTCGGCGCACGCGGCGAGCGGCGACGGGGCCACGTTGACCAGTGCGACCCGGGTGACCCCGGCGGGAGCGGCGCGGAAGGCGGCGAGGGTCTCGCTGCTGCGGCCGCTCTGGGAGACGCCGATCAGCAGGTCGGTGTCGAAGCCCGCGGTGCCGTCCTCGATGTCGCTGGCGAGCACCCGCTGGGAGACGACCCCGGCCTCGCGGAGCTGCCGGACCGGCAGGGCGAGCGCGGCGTAGGAGGCGCCGATCCCGGTGAAGAGGGGCTTGCGACAGCCGCGCAGGGCCTCCCGGACGGCGGGGTCGGCGAGCCCGGCGCGGACGTGCGCGGCGATCCGGGCGAGGGCGGCGCCCTGGGTGGCCTGGCCTTCGAGGAAGGTGATGCGGGATCCGGACATCGTGGCTCCTGAGGGTGAGTGGTGAGGGGTGCGGCCGTGCGGCGGGCGCGGTGCCGCCGGGGCGGTGCGCGCCGGGTGCGGGTGGGGTGCGGGGTGGGACAGCTGCGGGGCCGGGGCGCCGGTCACGGGGCGGGGTCCCGGTCCGGCGCGGCCTCCGGGTCGCGTTCGCGGCCGGGGGTCTGGAGGTCGAACCGGACGATGGCGAAGCGGAAGATGACGTAGTACAGGGCGGCGAAGGCCAGCCCGATGGGTATGAGCAGCAGCGGCTTGGTGGCGATGCCGAAGTTGACCACGTAGTCGATGGCCCCGGAGGAGAAACCGAATCCGTCGCGGATGCCGAGGGCGTAGCAGACGCCCATGGAGACTCCGAAGAGCAGGGCGTGGACGGCGTAGAGCAGCGGGGCCACGAACATGAAGGCGAATTCGATGGGCTCGGTGACGCCCGTGACGAAGGAGGTCAGCGCGACGGAGATCATCATGCCTCGGACGGCGGTGCGGTGTTCGGGGCGGGCGGTGTGTGCGATGGCCATGGCGGCGGCGGGCAGCGCGAACATGTAGATCGGGAAGCCGCCGGTCATGAACTGTCCGGCCGTGGGGTCCCCGGCGAGGAAGCGGGCGATGTCGCCGTGGACCTCGGCCCCGGTGTCGGGGTTGACGAAGGTGCCGGCTTCGAACCAGGGGAAGAACGAGAAGAAGTGGTGCATCCCGACCGGGATGAGGGCGCGGACGATCACGCCGAAGACCCCCGCGCCCCAGGCGCCGGTGCCGACCAGCCATTCGCCGAAGTGGAAGAACCACGAGCCGACCGTGGGCCATACCAGTCCGAATACCACTCCGACCGCGGCGCCGGAGAAGGCGGCGAGGATCGGGACCAGCCGCCGGCCGCCGAAGAAGCCCAGCCACTCGGGGAGCTTGGTGCGGCTGAACCGCTGGTAGAGGAGGGCGGCGACCAGGCCCATCACGATGCCGCCGAGCACCTTGGCGTCCAGGGGTTCGCCGTCGACGCCGTTGGGGAAGGCCGGGGAAGCCAGGACGGACTTGAAGGTGAGGTAGCCGACCACGGCGGCGAGGGCGGTGGAGCCGTCGGCCTTCTTGGCGAAGCCGATGGCCACGCCGACGGCGAAGAGCAGCGGGAGGTTCTGGATCACGCTGTCGCCCGCGGCGGCCAGCACCATGCCCAGTTTCCGCACGACCAGGGGCAGGGCCTCGCTGCCGAGGAGGTCGTCCTTGCCCAACCGGGTCATCAGCGCGGCGGCGGGGAGCACCGCGACCGGGAGCATGAGGCTGCGGCCGATGCGCTGCAGGACCGGCATGACCCGGGCGGGCCGCTTGGCCGGGGCGGGGGCGGGGGCGGCGGCTCCTGGGGATCCGTCGGCGGCCTGGGCGGGGGCCGTGCTCATGGTGCTGCTCCTCGGGGACGGGGCGGTGGTGGCCCCAGGGGGTGCTGGGGTGAGGCCGAAGGTAGCCAGTGGTTCGGCAGTGGTCAATAGAGGTATTCCGTGGTCTTTCATGATCGGGACAGGAGGGGCCGGAGGTCCCCCGCCGCCGGGCCCTCCGCCTCGGGTCAAGTGGTAAGCAGTGGTATGGTCCCGTGCATGAACGAATCTGCCGACGACTCCGCCCCGCTCTGGTCCCGGGCCGCCGACCGGATCCGCGAGGAGATCGCACGGCGCGGCCTGGCCGCCGGGGCGAAGCTGCCCCCGGAACGCGAGCTGTGCACCCGGCTGGACGTCTCCCGGGTCACGCTGCGCCGGGCCCTCGGCCACCTCGTGGACCAGGGCCTGGTGACCGCCTCGCACGGGCGCGGCTGGTTCGTCGCCGCGCCCACCGCCCCGGCCGCCGCCCGGGACTGGCCCAAGGACCTGGAGTCCTTCACCGAGACCGCCCGCCGCAAGCACATGACCCCCGGCTCGGTGGTGCTCCGCCACGACCTGGTCACCGCCTCCCTCGACGAGGCCGAACGCCTCGGGGTGCCCGCGGGCACCCCACTGGTGCGGCTGGAGCGGGTCCGGCTGCTCAACGGCGTCCGGATCGCCGTGGACCGCAGCCTGCTCGTCGCCGAACTGGCCCCGGACCTCGCCCCCGAGCGCTCCCGCACGGACTTCGCCACCGCCTCCCTCTTCGAGGAGCTGGGGCGCTGGGGCGTGCGGCCGGACCGGGCCGAGGCGGCCATCGAGTCCCGGCGCGCCGGCGCGGAGACCGCCGCCCGCTTGGGCATCACCGAGGGCTCCCCCGTCCTCGTCCTCGACCAGACCCTCTACACCCGCGAGGACCGGCCCCTGCTGTTGTCCACCGTCCAGTACAGCGGGGACCGCTACCGGCTGCGCACCAGCTTCCACGCGGGCTGAGACGGCCCCGGGCAGCGCCTCCCGGGCCATCCGGGCGCGGGTCATCCGATCGGTGGACCCCGGGGTCCACCGGTCCGCCGGCCCGGACCACCCGGTGCGACGACGGGGAACGGCCGTGGCCCGGGGGAGGCTGGGGGCACCGGGACCGGACCGCCGTCCCGCCGACGCCGCCCGGGCGTCCCGCCGTCCCCGAGGAGGTCCCCGTGACCCGGAAGCCGCTCTCCCCCGCCGATACGGCCCTCTCGGACGCCGCCGCGTCCGGGGACACGGCCGCCGCCCGCGCCGCGCTCGCGGCGGGCGCCCGGACGGAGGCCCGGGACGAGCGGGGGCGCACCCCGCTGCTGCGCGCGGCCCTCGCCGACCACGTGGAGGTGGCCCGGCTGCTGGTGGCCTCGGGCGCGGACGTCGACGCGCAGGACGGCCGACGGGACAGCCCGTGGCTGGTCACCGGGGTCACCGGCAGCGTGGCCATGATGCGCGCCCTGCTCCCGGGCGATCCGGACGTCACGCTGACGAACCGCTACGGCGGGGTGTCGGTGATCCCCGCGAGCGAGCGGGGGCACGTGGGGTACGTGCGGGCCGTGCTCGCCGAGACGGGGATCGCGGTGGACCACGTCAACCGACTCGGGTGGACGGCCCTGCTGGAGGCCGTGATCCTCGGCGACGGCGGCCGCGACCACCAGGAGGTGGTGCGGATCCTGCTCGCGGCGGGCGCCGACCCCTTCCTCCCCGACGGTCACGGGGTGACGGCCCTGGCGCACGCCCGTCGGCTCGGCTTCACCGCGCTGGCCGATCTGCTGCGGGCCGCCGAGGAGGCGGGCGCCGGCCCGGCCGCCGGGAGCACGCGATGAGGGCGGCGGCGGTGCGGGTCGCGGCGGCGCTCGGCGCCGCGCTGGTCGTGGCCGGGTGCGCGGGCCCCGGCTCCCCGGCCCGGGCGGACTCCCCCGCCCCCACGACGAGCGCCCCCTCCCCGGGCGCACCGGACGCGGTCGGGCTCCCCCGGGACCGACTGCTGCTCGCGGACTTCGGTTCCGACACCGTGACCTTCACCGGTCCGCCGCCGGCGGACGGCGGCCCGGCCACCGCTTCCGTGCGGGTGGGCACGGCCCCGTACGGGATCGCCCTGGGCCGCGACGGCACGGCCTGGGTGTCCACCGCGGAGGGCGTGGCGGTGGTGGACACCGTCCGCCGGGTCCGCACCGCGCTGGTCCCGTACGCCACCGCGACCGGCCCCGTCACCGACGGGGAGTACCGAGGCGGCGGCATGGGCATCGCCCTCTCCCCGGACGGGTCCCGCGTCTACGTCGGGGTCAACGTGCCCGGCGGGTCCGGGGTGCTGGAGGTGATCGACACCGGGAGCCGGGAGGTGGTGCGCACCGTGCCGGTGGGTCGGCGCCCCTTCGATGTGGACGTGTCCCGGGACGGCGGGCAGGTCTACGCCACCGGGCACGACTCCTTCGACGTGACGGTGGTGGACACCGCGGCCTGGGGGACCCGCCGCGTGGAGGTGGCCCCGTACGGCACCGAGGGCGGACTCGGCTCCTGGCTGAAGCCGCACTACGCGGCGGTGCGTCCGGACGGCAGGCTGCTGTTGCCCTTCGAGGGCGAGCGGTTGGCCGTGGTGGACCCGCGCTCGGGGACGGTCCGGGTGGAGCCGATGACGGCCGACACCCACCAGCACGGGGCCTCGACCGGTCCGGACGGCACCCTGTACGTGGTGGGGACGGGTGCGGTGGACCCGTCGGACGGCCGGGGTCCCTCGCTGACCGTGCGGCGCCCCGACGGACGCGAACGGGTGGTGCCGCTGGAGGGGCCGCACGAGGACGTGGTCCTGTCCCCGGACGGCCGCACCGCGTACGTCACCGGCGGGTTCACGCGGGACGGGTACTGGGACGGCATCAGCGTGGTGGACGCCGCCGGCGGCGGGGTGACCCGGATCGCGGTGGGCAGCCGGCCGCTCGGGGCGGTGGTCCTGCCGGCCCCGCCGTCCGCGCCCCGCGGATAGGCGGCCCGTCCGTGCCCCCGGTCCGCCGGTGCGCGGGCGCGGTGGCCGGCCTCAGGGGCCGGTGGGCCAGTTCCGCAGGAGGACGTCGAGGGCGTCGACGATCTCGTTCCACGTCTGCTGCGGGGCGGGCGGGCTGTGGTCGAAGCCGCCCGCGGTCTCCAGGCCGACGTACCCGCTGAAGACGCTGCCCAGCAGCCGGACGGCCGCGGTGTGGTGCGCCTCGGGGAGGTCGTACCCGCGCAGGACGGCCCGGGTGAGTTCGGCGTGCCGGGGACCGGCACTGGCGGCGGCCGTCGCCGGGTCCAGTCGGTGCCGGGTGGCGGCGAAGCGGCCCGGGTGCCGGAGGGCGTAGTCGCGGTGGGCGTCGGCGAAGGCGGTCAGGGCTTCCTTGCCGGAACGTCCGGCGAGCGCGGCCCCGACCAGGTCCGCGGATTCCGTCAGGGCGAGCAACGCGATCCGGACCTTCAGGTCCTCGGCGCCCTTCACGTGCGCGTACAGGCTGGCGGGCTTCACCCCGAAGCGTCGGGCCAGCTCCGAGGGGGTGACCCGGTCGAAGCCGATCTCGTCGGCCAGTTCGGCCCCGGCCTGGGTGAGGCGTTCCGCCGTCAGTCCCGCTTTCAAGGTGGTGCTTCCTCCCGCTCCCGCGCGCGACGCGGCCGCGTGCGCCCCAGCACTGTAGGCACAGCCCGGGTCGAAAGGCCGGTCAGAGGGGCCGGCGGGCCACCAGGGCGAGGACGAAGCAGGCGGTCGAGGCCAGGGAGGCGACGGTCCGGACGTGGTTGCCGGCCGTCCAGACGCGGAGGTAGTCCAGCCAGGGGCGGACGCTCGCGGGGTCGGCCGGGTCGAGGGCGGCCAGGGCGTTGTTCCGCGGGATGTGGAAGACCACGGTCCACAGGAAGGAGCCGAGGAGGTAGAGCAGCGCGCCCGCGAGCAGCAGGCCCGCGCCGGGCTCGCCGCGGTGGGTGACGGCGTGCACGCTGGCGGCCAGGGACAGGGCGGCGGCCCCGAGGAAGGCCCCGAGGAACAGCGGGTTGATGACGGCCGTGTTGACGGACTGCATGGCGGCGAGGCCGGCGCGGGGGGCGAGGGCTCCGAAGGCGCGCATCACGCCGGTGGAGAAGGCGTAGAAGATCCCGGCGACGAGCCCGGTGGTGAGGGCGGAGCCGAGGACCAGGGCGAAGACGAATCTGGAGGTCATGTCCCCATCACACCGGGCGGGGCTCCCGCGCGACATGCTCCGGACGCTCCGGCCCGTGTCCGTCCGTCTCGGGTGCGGTTCCGGGGCGGGTCGGGGCGACGCGGAGGGCGCGCGGCGGCACGGTGCCGGGGGCCGGCAGGCGGAGGGGGGCGCGGCCGGGGGTGAGGGAGCCGAGGATCCGCGGGCCGGCGGCGCCGGTGCAGGTGGGTTCGTTGCCGGCGAGTCCGTGCAGGGTGAGGAAGCCGAGCACGGCGAAGGCGTACGCCTCCTTGGCCTGGGCGGGCAGTCCCAGTTCCTCGGACGGTCGCAGGGGGGTGTCCGGTCCCAGCTCCTCGCGGAGGGCTGCGGTCAGGGTCGGGTTGCGGGTGCCGCCGCCGGAGGCGAGGACCTCGGTGACCCGGTGCGGGCGCAGGGCGTCGGCGACGGTGCGGGCGGTGAGGCGGGTCAGGGTGGCGAGCACGTCGGGGGTGGGGAGCGGGCCGAAGGCGTCGAGGGCGGCGCGGAGGTAGCCGGCGTGGAAGAGCTCCCGGCCGGTGGTCTTGGGGGCCGGGCGAGCGTAGTAGGGCTCGGCGAGGAGGTGGTCGAGGAGGGGCCCGTGGACGGTTCCGGCGGCGGCGAGGAGGCCGTCGTGGTCGTGGTCGAGGCGGCCGTCGGTGAGGGCGAGGGCGGCGGCGTCGAGGAGGGCGTTGCCGGGGCCGGTGTCGAAGGCGGTGGGGGCGCGGCCGGGGGCGGCGACGGTGGCGTTGGCGATGCCGCCGAGGTTGAGGGCGGCGGGGGTGCCGGGGCGGTCGCGGAGCAGCATCAGGTCGACGAGGGCGACGAGGGGGGCGCCCTGACCTCCGGCGGCCACGTCCCGGGGGCGGAAGCCGGAGACCACGGGCCGTCCGGTGGCCTCGGCGATCCAGGCGGGTTCGCCGAGCTGGAGGGTGCCGTGCACGCGGCCCTCCTCGACCCAGTGGAAGACGGTCTGCCCGTGGGAGGCGATGAGGTCGGCGGGGCCCGCGCACAGGGCGCGTTCGGCCCGGACGGCGGCCCGGCCGAAGGCCCGTCCGATGAGGGTGTCCAGGCGGCAGGCGTCGGCGAGGGTGGTGGGGTGCGGGGGCAGGGCTCCGGTGAGGAGCCGGTGCAGGTCCGGCGGGTACGGGGTGGCGAGCAGGCCGAGGGGGGTGAGGTGCAGGGTGTCGCCGTCCTGGCGGAGGACGGCGGCGGCCGCGTCGACGGCGTCACAGGAGGTGCCGGACATCAGGCCGATGACGGTGGCGGATTCCGGAGTGGGGACGGCCGGGCGGTCGGGGGTCACAGGGGCCTCAGGTGGTCGTCGGGGCGGAGGGTGAGCAGGGCGGGCAGGGAGAGGGCGCAGCAGGCGGCGGCGTACAGGGCGGGGACGTCGGGGTGGCCCGTCCAGCGGGTGAGGAGGGTGACGGTGAGTCCGGCGCAGCCGGAGAACACGGCGTTGGAGAGGGCGTAGGCCAGGCCGAGGCCGGTGCTGCGGACCTCGGTGGGGAACATCTCGGCGAGCAGGGCGGGTCCGGGGCCGGCGAGCAGGCCGAGGACGGCGCCCGCCAGGAGGAGCGCGGCGGCCTTGCCGGTGTGGGGGGCCGCGGGATCGCGGAGCAGGCGCAGGAAGGGGACGGCGAGGAGGACCACGAGGGCGCAGCCGGTGGTGGTGACGGCACGGCGGCCGGTGCGGTCGCTGAGGATCCCGGCGGGGAGGATCGCGGCGGCGAATCCGAGGGTGGTGAGGAGTCCGGCGGCCTGGGCGCGGCCGAAGCCGGTGCCGAGGGTGGTCTGGAGGTGGGCGGGCAGCACGACCAGGAAGGTGTACCCGGCGGCGGACCAGCCCATGACGCGGGCGATGCCGAGGGCGATGGTGGGGGCGAGCCGGGGGCCCCGGCCCCGGGTCCCGACGGCCGGGCCGGCCGCGGTGGGGGCGCGGGACGGTGTGCGGTCCGCGGCCGGGGCGGTGGTGGGCGCGGTCCGCGGCGGGGCGGTTTCGGGGAGGTCGCGGCGCAGGCGCAGGGCGGTGAGTCCGAGGGGCAGGGCGAGCAGGAAGGGGAGGCGCCAGCCCCAGGCGTACAGGGCCTGCTCGCCGAGGAGCAGGGCGAGGGTGACGGCGGTGGTGGTGCCGGCGAGAAGTCCGAGGGCCACGGTGAGGGACTGCCAGGCGCCCCGGCGGCCGCGCCGGCCGGGGGGGGCGCTTTCGGTGAGGAGGCTGACGGAGCCGCCGAACTCGCCGCCGGCGGCCAGCCCTTGGACGGCCCGCAGGGCGGTGAGCAGCCAGGGGGCGGCGGCTCCGGCGGTGTCGTGAGTGGGGAGCAGCCCGATGAGGGTGGTGGCCGCGGTCATCAGGGCGATGGTGAGGAGGAGGGCGGGGCGGCGGCCCTCGCGGTCGGCGATCCGGCCGAAGAGGAGGGCGCCGAGGGGCCGGAAGAAGAAGGCGAGGGCGAAGGCGGCGTAGGTGCCGGTGAGGGCGGCGGTGTCGGTTCCGGCCGGGGCGAAGAAGCGGTCGGCGATGACGGTGGCGAAGGCCCCGTAGACCCCGAACTCGTACCACTCGGTGAAGTTGCCGAAGGCGCCCGCGAGGACGGCGCGGCGGGCCGGGGTCCGCGCGGTGCCGGAACCCCGGGGGCGCGCCGGGGGCGGGGGCGGGAGGACGCGCGGTGCGGATCGGCTCACCCCTGCTGCCTCCCCGGCGCGCCCCGCGCGGAAGCGCCGGGGCGCGCCGGTTCAGCGGAACGGCGCAGGCCGGGGGCGGGTCGGCCGGTGTACCGAGCCGGTCCGGCCGGTCCGGGACGGCGGGTCAGCCCCGGTGGCCGGGGTCGAGGAGGTCGGCGAGGCCGGCGGCGGCGAAGGCGGCCGTGAGGTCGGCCGCGTCCTCGGTGAAGTGGGCCCAGCTGTCGCAGTGGACGGGTACGACGCGGCGCGCTTCCAGCAGGGCGGCGGCGGTCGCGGCCCCGGGGCTGTCCAGGACGAGCGGTTCCCCGTCGAAGAGGACCGGGAAGCGGGGGGCGCCCGCGAAGAGCACCGCGGTGTCCACCGGTCCGAAGCGGGCGGCGATCTCCTTGACGGCGTCCAGGGAGGCGTTGTCCCCGCTGACGTACACGGTGGGGAGGTCGGAGCCGGTCAGGACGAAGCCGACCACCCGTCCGGTGAAGGGTTCGACCTCGGCGCTGTGGCCGGGGCCGTGCACGGCGGGGACGCCGGTGACGGTCAGGGTGCCGCCGTCGGGGCGGTCCAGGGTGACGGACTCCCAGTCGGCCAGTCCGCGGGCGGTGCCGCCGAGCCGGCCGGCGCCGCCGGGGGTGGTGAGGGTGAGGGGCACCTCGCGCAGGAACTCCCGCCCGGAGGTGTCCAGGTTGTCGGGGTGTTCGTCGTGGGAGAGCAGGACCACGTCCACCGGGCCGAGGTCGCCGGGGCGGGCGGCGGCGGGGGCCGTCTTGGTGAGGTGGATCCCGCCGGGCCGCCGGTACTCCCCCGGGGCGTCGAAGGTGGGGTCCGTGAGGAAGCGCAGACCGCCGTACTCGAAGAGGGCCGTGGGGCCGCCGAGGACGCGGACGGGGAACCGGGCGGCGGGGGCGGTCGGGGTCGTCATCGGTCCACTCCTGAACGTCGAGTCTCACGGATGCATGAGCTGCATCCGTGAGAACACCGTAGAGGGGTTCTCATGGATGAGGCAAGCGCTAACATGAGAAACATGCAGGAGGCCCCGTTCACCGATCTCTCCGCCACCGGCTCCGGCCGCGGTCCCGGCGCGGCGCCGGGCGGCCCCGGCGCCGACGCCGTGCCACCCCCCGCCCCGGGGGCGGACGCGTACCCGTCCCTGGACCTCGTGAACAGCACGCTGTCCCTGCCGGGCGGCCGACACCTGGACCTGCTGGCCACCCCCGGGGCCGCCAACCGCTGGCTGACCGCGCACGGACTGGCCCCCGTGGACGCCGGCGTGCAGGAGACCTGCGCCGCGATGCTGCGGGACCTGCGCGAGCAGGTGCGCATGCTGTTCGCGGCCCGCGCCTCGGGGCAGCCCGCCCCACGACCCGCCCTGGCCGCCGTGAACGGCGCGCTCGCCCGCCGGCCCGCCGCCGCCCAGCTGCGCTGGGACCGGGAACGCGGCCCGCACCGGGAGGTCCCGCACCCCGTCACCGGCGTCCTGGAGCACGCCCTGGCCACCCTCGCCGACGACGCCGCCGACCTGCTCACCGGCCCGGACGCCGAACGGCTCACCGCCTGTGGCTCCGCGCCCTGCACCCGCTTCCTACTGCGTCACGGCCGCCGCCACTGGTGCTCGACCCGGTGCGGGGACCGGGCCCGCGCGGCCCGCGCCTACGCCCGCCGCACCCGCGGCCAAGAGGCCCCGACCGCCGACTGAACCGGAACCGGACCGTCGCGCCCGGCACCACACGGGGTACGCCCCCACCCGGAAGCCGGGTGGGGGCGTACGAGGCGGTGCCGGGCGCGACGGTCAGACCCGGACCGGACCGGTCTCCCGCGGCGTCCGGGCGCCCGGCAGGCCGAAGCCGGTGAGGGCCGTCTCGGCCGCGCCGAACACCTCCGCGGCCCGGGCGGCGTGCTGCTCCTCCGGGATCCCGGAGAACTCGGCCCCGTACAGCAGCCGCACCTGGGCCTCGTCCAGCCCGCAGAACTCCGAGAGGCCGACGCGCAACTGCTGGTCGATCAGGTGCCCGAAGCCGGACTTCTCGTAGTAGGCGGCCGTACCCCCGGCCAGGCCCAGCCACAGGATGCGCTTGCCGGACAGCCGACGGCGGCTCGCCCCGTACGCGAAGCCGTAGTTCCACACCCGGTCGATCCAGCCCTTGACTATGGCCGGCGGGCCGAACCACCACACCGGGAACACCACGATGACCTGGTCCGCCTCCTCGAACCGCCGCATGTGGGCGTGGGTGTCCTCGGAGTAGCGCTTGTCGCGGTTGCCCCACTCCGGCTCGTCCGCCGTGGTCAGGCGCGGATCGAAGTCCTCGGCGTACAGGTCGAGCAGGTCCACGGCGTCCCCCGCCGCCTCCAGCCGCCGTCGGGCCAGGGCGGCGACCTGGGAGGTCAGGGAATCGGGCCGGGGATGGCCCACGATGAGCAGGGTCCGGGTCATGAGCGCCTCCAGGGCGGAAGGTACGGAAGGACGACGGGCCCAGGAGATCGAATCCCTCTAGGAGAACGCGCCAGGCCGGGTGGACACCCCCGTGCCCCACCCGACCGGCGACCCCGCGAACCCGCGTCGGCGCGGGAGCCGAGGGCGCCGTCAGCCGGTCGCCCCTTCGGTGACGGCCGACTCCGCCACGGCGGCGTGCCGGACGGCGGCCGCCGCGAAGGCGGTGATCAGCGGGTGCGGGCGGGTCCCGTCCCCGTGCAGCTCCGGCTGGAAGAGGGTGGCGAGGAAGAAGGGGTGCGCGGGGAGTTCGGCGATCCGCACCGCCCCGTCCCCGTCGGTGCCCGTGAACTCCAGCCCGTGGGACCGCAGTCGGTCCAGATGGGCGGGGTTCGGGCCGTAGTTGCAGTGGTAGCGCTCCAGGGTGCGTTCGGCGCCGATGAGGCGGGCCGCACGGGAGCCCGGGGTCAGGTGGACGGTGGCCTCGTGGCCGACCAGCGAGCAGGCCAGCGGCACGATCAACAGGTCGTCCCGCTCCGGTTCCCGCTCCGCCCCCGCGGAGTTCTCGGCGTGCGCGGCCTGCTCCAGGCCGGCCGCGTTCCGGGCGAACTCCAGCAGGGCGTGCTGGAATCCGCCGCAGGTGCCGAGGAAGGGGATGCCCCCTTCCCGGGCGGTGCGGACGGCCCCGAGCACCCCCGCCTCGCTGCGGTAGGGGCTGCCGGGCAGGATCCAGACCGCGTCGAAGCCCTCCAGCCCCCGCCCGGCCTCCTCGGTGGGGATCCAGTAGGCGTCGAGGTCGAGGCCCTCGCGGGTGCGCAGGGCGGCCAGCAGGGCCGGGACACGGGCGTGGGCGCGGACGTTCGGGGAGTGGTCGGCCACCAGGGCCAGGCGTGCGGTGTGCGTCATGCGCCCATCGTCGGCGCCCGCTGCCCATCACGTCCAACGATGATTCCTGCATGCCGGATCAGTGTTGCTGATGCGGCGGGGATACTGGCGGGATGGACCCGCATCTGCTGCGCACCTTCGTCACCGTGGTCGAGCTGCGCTCGTTCTCCGCCGCCGCCCGCCGGCTCGGGTACACCCAGTCGGCGGTGTCCCAGCACATCGCCGCCCTGGAGGCCGATCTGGGCACCCGGCTGGTGGAACGGCGCCCGGTGGCGCCCACGGCGGCGGGCGAGCGGCTGGGCGAGCACGCCGGCCCCCTGCTGCTGCGCCTGGACGCTGCCCGCGCCGATCTGGCACGGCTGGACCGGACGCGGCCGGGGAGCCTGACGGTGGCGGCGAGTCCGGCGGCGCTCACCCCGGCGTTGGTCCGCGCGCTCGCCCCGCACGGCGACGGATCGCCGGGGCCCGTGGTGACCCTGCGGGTGCGGGGCCGGGAGGCGGTGGTGCGGGAGGTGATGACGGGGGCCGCGGACCTGGGCCTGGTGGACGGCACGGCGGCGCCCTCCGATCCGCTGCCCCTGCCGGACACCGGGCCGTTGCGCACGGTCGGCGTGGCGGAGGAACCCCTCGGCGTGCTGTTCCCGGCGGATCACCCGCTCGCGGGGCGCGCGGCGGTACGGCTGCCCGACCTCGCCGACGCCCATTGGATCGACGCCCCGGACACGGCCGCCCCGCTGGAGCAACTGCGGGCGGTGTCCCGCGCCGAGGGCTTCCGGCCCCGGCTGCGCTACACGGGCGCGGACCTGCGGGGGTTGGGGCTGCTGGTGGCCGCCGGACACGGACTGGCGGCGCTGCCCGTGCCGGTGGCGGCGGGGCTCGCGGACACGGTGGTGGTGCCCGTGACCGTACCGGTCCTGGTGCACCGGACGGAGGCCCTGCACCCGCGCGGTCCGGCCCCCGCCGTCGAGGGGGTCCTCGCCGCGCTGGCCCGCGCCCGGGGCGGGGCCCCGCGCGTCTGACGCGTCGCCCCGTACGTTCCGACCGGTCCCGGTCGTGCGGACGCCCGCCCGACCGGGTGGGTCGGGCGGGCGTCCGGGGCCCGGGGCAGCGGGCCGTCCTCAGTCGTCCAGGGTGTCCAGTACGGCACCGAGGTCGACGAACTTGAAGCCGGTGGCCGTGCGTTCGCCGTCCTCCGGCGCGTCGTGGCCGTCCTGGACCACGAGCAGGCCGCGCGGGAACGCCTTGCCCAGGGGCTCGGCCAGGGCCGCGGCCCCGTCGCACTCCTCGGAGCCGTCCAGGTCCGCGTCACGGGCGGTGATGCGCAGGCCGCCCCGGTAGGGGTTGCCCTCCCGGCGGTCGCGGTCGTACAGGGCGAAGGTGTCGTCGCCCTGGCTGGAGGCCAGCAGCAGGCCGCCCCCGCCGCGGCGCGGGACGAGGGTCAGGCCCTCGACGTCCGCGGTGAGCCTGCGGCCGCCGTGACCGGGGTCGGCCCCCGGGGCGCACTCCTCGGTCTCCTCGTCGTACGCGGCGGGAATGCCGTACTCGCGGACCCGGTCCACGAGCACGGGGCGGGACCGCAGGTCGGCGCGGATCCGCCAGATGCCCACGTCCTCCTGGCCGGCGTAGAGGGTGCCGTCGACGGGGTCCACCACCATGCCCTCGACCTGCGGGAGTTCCCCGGGCTCGGCGCACGGGCTCCAGGAGGCGCCGTTCGGGAGCCGGAAGGAGGCGGGCAGGTCCAGGCTGCGGACAGTGCGGTAGGTGACGGTGCCGCCGGGGGCCGGAAGCAGTTCCAGCAGGGCGACCGTCGTGGTGTGGCGGCGGCTGACCAGGGCGTAGGACCGGCCCGAGGCGGAGTCCGCCCAGGTGGCGAGGCCGTAGGCGGTGCGCTGTTCGTTGATCTCGGCCTGGGAGGCGGAGAAGACGGCGGGCGCGGTGCGGGCGGTGACGTCGGTCAGCGGGCCGCCCCGGCGGTCGCGGTCGATGCGGTAGAACCGCAGCCGGTCGTTGCCCCGGTCGGTGACGACGGCGAGGTCCGCGCGGCCGGTGGAGAGCCGGAACCGGTGGACGAGGTCGGTGTTGTTGAAGCGGCCGGGGGCGTCCCCGGCGGCGGGCCCGGCCGGCGCGGCCAGGGCCTGCACCTGGCGGGCGGCCAGGTCGTAGACCCGCAGTCCGCCCTCCTTGGCGGTGGCCACGACCAGGCTGCGGCCCGGGTCCGCGGGGTTGCGCCAGATCGCCGGGTCGTCGGCGTTGGCGTTGCCGCCGTCCTCGTCGTCGAAGAGGGTCGCGGTCTCGGCGACGGGGGTGACGGCGGGGAGGACCCGCTCCCGGGCCGGGGCGGCGGCGCCCGCGGGGGCCGCGGCCGTGAGACCGGCCACGGCCGTCAGGGTGGTGAGGGCGGCGCCGAGGGCGAGCGCGGCGGGGCGGGCGGTGCGGCGGGTTCGGGTCACGGAGGGGGCTCCAGCGGTCGGACGGTCACCGGGCGTTGCCGCTGAAGACTCCGGCCGCCGGGTGAAGCCCCGGGCGCGGTCGGGCGTCGGGCGGGCGGTGCGGGGGTGAACTCGCGGCGATCCGGGCCTCCTTGAGGGGTGCTCCGCAGGGCGGAGCGCGGGGAGCGGGGGCTCGGGTCCGGAAACGTGATGACGGGCCGCCGGGCCGCGCCGTCGCCGGTCCGCCCGCGGGGTGGGCCGCCGCACCGGCCCGGGGGCGCGTCGCCGGGTCCGATGGTGCCCGGCGGTACCTGAGGCCGTCCCGGTGGCGTTCCGGCGGGGCGGGTCGCAGGGTGGGGGCAGGGGCGGCGGGGTTCCGAGGGGCGTTCCGACGCCCTCGGAGCCGTCCGGGCCAAGGGCCCGGACCGCCGCCACCGACCGGGCGGGCCCGTTCTGAGGCCCGGGTCCGCCCGCCGGACCGACAGCGGCACGGCAACCGCAACCGGCACCGGCACCCGCATCGGCAGCCGTGCCGGCCGCCGGCCGTACGGCGGTGGCACGACGGCCGTACGGCGGTCGCGCGGCCGCCGGAGGCGCCGGGCCCTCGCGCTCAGCCCGCCGGCAGGCCGAGCGGGTTGGGCACCGGCAGGTAGCGGGCGTCGGCACCGTCCGCGCCGGTCCAGCGGAGCACCAGGTTGGCCTTGGCGGGGACCGTGGGGGCGTCCGGCAGGGCGGCGGCCTCCGGGAGTTCGGGCAGGTCCGCCGCGCAGCGCAGGAACTCGGCACGGGCCGCGGGCCACAGTCCCGGTGCCGCCTCGGGGAACCGGGCGGCGAGGGCGCCGGCCAGTTCGGACAGATGGTTGACGACCAGGCAGTACACGAGCCGTTCCCAGCCCGCCGCCCGACCGGCCTCGGAGATCCGCTTCACGCCCTCGGGGTCGCGGAACAGCGCCCGTACCGGCGTCCCGGAGGCGTCCACCGCGATCAGGGTGTTCTGGAGGTGGCACTCCAGCACCAGCCCGTCGCGGGCGAACAGCTCCAGCACGGGCGGCACCACGCACCGCAGGTACGCCTCCCACCAGCGCGCCGGATCCACCGGCAGGTCCCACGGGCTGCCCTCGAAGCCCTCGGCGAGGGCGGCCGGGAGCAGGGCGCCGCTGCCGGCGGGCAGATGGAGACCTGGCGCGTCCCGGACGATGACCGCGAACTCCTCGACGAGCCCGGCGACGGTCCGGTACCCGCGGTCGCTCAGCCAGCCGCCGCCTCCCCGGCCGGCGGCCATCGCGGCGGCCACCTCGGTGTCCACGGGCACCAGCCGGTCCAGGTCGTGGCTCCACAGCCGCCGGACGTCGTTGGTGATCCGCACGTCGAGGCTGAACTTGAGGCCCAGTCCGGGGTCGGCGGCGTCCGGACCCGGCAGGTGCAGGGTGCGGACGGAGGCCGTGGGCACGGCCGCCCGTTCCGTCTCCCCCAGCCGGAGCAGGGTCCCGTCCGCGAAGGCCGCCTTCACCGCGGGCAGGCCGTCCACGAGGAGCAGTTGCCAGGGGTGCGCGGGCAGCAGGCGGTACCCGGGCGGGGCTTCGCCGAGGACGTCCAGGGCACGGGTGTCCCCCTCCTCCACGACGGCGTCCTCGCGGACGCCGAGGAGGACCAGCGGGAACCGCGCGTGCGCCTCGGGGGCGTAGGGCAGCCAGCTGTCCGGGGGCAGTCCGCCCCGGGCCTTCGGCGCCGGGTGCGAGGGGTGGCCGGTGAGGAGGGCGTGTTCGGAGCGGAGCCACGGATCGGCCGGGGCGGTGCCGCGCGCGCGGGCGGCCGTGAGGGCGCGGACCGCTCGCAGGCTCTCGGCCATCTCCTCGGCCAGGGCCTCGTTGGCGAGACCGGTCCGCAGGCCCATCTCACGGGCCGTCAGGGCCACGAGTTCGGGGTGCGCCAGGGGCTCCCAGCACTCGCCGGTCCACCGCTCGACGCTGTCCGGGCGGTACACGGCGGGTACCCGCAGCAGCGCTCCGGAGGCCCACAACCGCAGGCACCGGGTCTCCGACCGGCCGGGGGCGCCGGCGGGGTCGGGGCCGGACACGGCGTCGGCGCATTCGAGGAGCAGGCAGGCCAGCAGCGGGGCCACGGCACGGCGGTCGGGGGACGGTTCGCAGGCGCGCGGACGGCCCGCGGTGACGGTCCATCCGGCGGTGCGGCGGGGGGTCTCTTGGATCGGTTGCATCGCAGATCAGTATGGATAACGGCGGGGGCGTTCTCCGCCCGGTCGGCCGATCACGGGCACCCCGCCCGGCCCGACCCCGAGGGCCCCGGCCGGGGATCCGGTTGCTCCGTGCGGGCCACTCCGGCCGCCGGTACGGCTACCGACCCCGCGGACGGGGCACCTGTGGGCCGTGACCGAACCCAGGAACCACCGCTACGCCGTCACCGTCAGCCGCCGGGACGGGACCTGGCACTGCGACCGGCTGGACCGGACGGCCCTGACGGGGCTCGACGAGGCGGTCGCCGCGGTCCGCGGGAGCGCCGCCGGGGAGGCGTCCTTCGGGGTGTTCAACGCCGACGAGTCGTTCTTCCTGGTGGTGCGCACCGCTCCGGGCGGGACGGCCCTGCTCCTGTCCGACGCGCGGGCCGCGCACCGCCACACCCTCGCCGCCCAGGCCCTGGACGCGCTGGGCGCCGGGCTGCCCGCCGAGGACGCGTCCGGGGCGCATCCCGCCGGCGACCCGGGGATCATCGCCGACCTGGGACTGACCGCGGAGGACATGGCGGCGCTGCTGGCCCGGCCGGGGGGCCTGCCCGACGACCAGCTGCGCACGATCGCCGAACGGTGCGGGTTCGCCGCCGAGCTGGCCCGTGCCCGGGCCGAGGAGCGGGACCGGGGCAGCGGGTCGGGCGGCTGACATCGGGGCCGCCCCTCACACGAGACCGCACAAGCAATCTGCTTATGCCCTTTTGGATCGCATCAGCAACCTCATGTGCCACTAGAACCTTGCGTCTACTTGGAGGATCCGACACAGCGGGGGCGTCGGACCGGACCGGATTCCGTAGCACGATCCCCTCGCCCCGCCGGCGCCCCCTTGCTTGACTGGTCCCACCGACCCCGTGGCGGAGAGCGGCTCTCGCCGACGCGGCGGCCGGCACGAGGCCCCTCGGGCACCGACCAGCGGTGTTCGGCGCCCGGGGGCCGTGGACCCCGCCCCGCGGGGCCCGTGCGCGGCAGGGGCCGGCGCACCCGTCATGCTGGTACCGGCAGCGGACGGGTTCGGTCCTGGAGGGGCATACGTGGTGCGGAGCGTCGCCGAACGGCGGCTGGCCGGTGAACTGGGTGGACCGGACGCGGGGTCGCCGTCGGCGGCGGCCTACGAGGTACGTCTCGCCGGCGCCCGGGCGGCCGTGCTCGGGCGGTTGTGGCGGGGGCTGGTGCACGATCCGCTGCCGTGGGTGACCCGGCGCGAGGTCCTCCCGGACGGCGTGGTCCTGCGTCTCGCGGACGGCCGCCGGCTCGCCGGCCCGCCCTGCGATCCGTGGGCGACCGGCCCCGGGGTGGCGGCGCTGGAGCTGGCGGGCCGCACGTACGACCACCCCGGGCTCCTCATGGCGGCCCTGGACGTGCCCTACGGGGCCGAGTTCGCCGCCGAACTCGACGACAGCGCGGCCTCGCTGGCCCTGTCGCGGACCGCCGTGCCCCCCACCGGGTCACCGGCGCGGTCCTGGGAGTGGGAGCAGCGCGCACCGGACGGCCATCCGTACCATCCGGGCTGCCGTTCCCGCCCCGGGTTCACCGCCGGCGAGCAGCTCGCGTACGCGCCGGAGCACGGCCCCCTGGTGCCGCTGGAGCTGGTGGCCGCCGGCGACGCGCTGGTGACGGGCGACTGGCCGGAGTGGCTGCGGACGGGAGCGGGCGGCCGTACGGTCCTGGTCCCGGCGCACCCCTGGCAGGTACGGCACGTCCTCGCCCGGCGGGAGGGGGCGCCGCGCACGGCCGGCGTGCTGGAGGCCCGGCCGCTGCTGGCGTTGCGGACCCTGGCGCCCGTGGACGGGGACCTGCCGCACGTGAAGACCTCGCTGAGCGCCCGATTGACCTCCTCGGTGCGGGACATCTCCGAGTACTCGGTGCGCAACGCGGCGGTGGTGTCGCGGTTGGTGGAGGAGGTGGCGGAGCGGCTCGACGGTCGGCTGCACATCACTCGGACCCTGGCGGCGGCGGCAGCCCCGGCCCCGGACCTGGCCGCGATGCTGCGGGAGTCCCCGGACCGGTACGCGGACGCTGCGGCAGGGGAGCGGGTGATCCCGGTGGGCTGTCTGCCGGCCTTCCCGCCCGCCGCGGATCCGGAGTGGCGGGCGTCCTTCGCGGCGCTGGCGCTCGACGTGGGGCTGCGGATGCTGGCGCTGGGGGTGGCCCTGGAGGCCCACGGCCAGAACCTGCTCGTGGTGGTGGACGCGCGGGGGCTTCCGGTGCGGCTGGTGTACCGGGACGTGGCCGACATCCGGATCGGCCCGGCCCGGCTGGCCGGGCACGGACTGACCGCGCCGGCGTTGACGGTCCGCCAGCAGACCGACGATCCGCTGGTGCTGCGGCGCAAGCTGTTCGGTGGTCTGGTGTCGGGGGCGCTGGGCCCGCTCGCGGGTGATTCGGCCGGGCTGGGCCGGATCCTGGGCGGGGCGCTGGAGCGGTTGGAGGGGGCCCCGGACGCCCCCGAGGGCTTCGCGGCGGAGCTGGCGGCCCTGCGGTCCGACCCGCTGCCCGTGAAGGCCCTGACCCTGATGCGGCTGAGCAAGCCGGGCTCGGGGGACGTGTGGACGGGTCTGCCCAACCCGGTCCGGGAGCGAGGGGCCTGAGCCGGGGCCGCACCGGGCCGGGTCCGGGGCGGGGAGCCGCCTCGGACCCGGCCCGGTGACCCGTCGTTCAGGCGGCCCGGCCGAGCCTGCCGCGTTTGAGCTGGAGGACCTCGTCGCAGGCGTCGGCCACGTCCTGGGCGTGGGTGACGACGATCACGCACTTGCCCTGTTCGTGGGCGAGTCCGCGGAAGACGTCGATGATGCCCGCGGCCGTGTCCCGGTCCAGGCTGCCGGTGGGTTCGTCGGCGAACAGCAGGTCCACCTCGCAGGCCAGGGCGCGGGCGATGGCCACGCGCTGCTGCTGTCCGCCGGAGAGCCGGAGGGTGCGGCGGTGGTGCTCGGCCTCGTCGACGCCGAGGAGGGTGAGGAGTTCGGAGGCGCGACGGGCCTTGTGACGGCCCTTGACCCCGGTGATCTCCATGGCGGAGGTGATGTTCTGCACGGCGGTCAGGTACGTCAGGAGGTTGAGGGACTGGAACACGGTGGCGGCGTGCCGGTTGCGGTAGCGGCCGAGGCCGAGGTCGGCGATGTCGCGGCCCCGGAAGCGGACGGTGCCCGAGGTGGGCGCGTCCAGTCCGCTGGCCAGGGACAGCAGGGTGGTCTTGCCGGAGCCGGACGGGCCGGTGACCGCGTACATGCGGCCGGCCTCGAAGCGGTGGGTGACCCCCTTCAGGACGCTGCGGCGGCGGGTGCCGTGCTGGTAGCCGCGGGTCACCTGGTCCAGTTCCAGCAGGGGCGCGGTGCCGGCGTCGGGGGTCGGGTCGTGCGGGGTGGCGCGGGGTGCGGTCATGGTCAGTCGCCCTTCGTGAGGATGTCGCGGGGGTGGAGGCGGAGCACGCGGACGCCGGGGAGCAGCACGGCGAGCGCGGCGATGCCCAGGCCGGTGGCGCCGACGCGGGCGATGTCCGCGGGGCCGAGGCGGACGTCCATGGAGTCGATGGGGTCGGCGGCGGGCTCCTGGGGCAGGGTGCCGCCGTTGGGGTCGCTGGGGTCGCGTTCGGGGGTGCGGTCGGCGCCCGCGTTCCGGGCGTCGGCCACCTCTCCGGCGAGCAGCCGGTCCCCGACGGTCTGGGACAGGGCCTGGCTGCAGGCCGCGGCGAGGCCGATGGCGAGGAGGGCGCAGGCCAGGACCTCCACGAGGTGTTGGCCGAGCAGGCGGGGTTTGCGTTCCCCGAGGGAGAGCAGGATGCCCAGTTCCTTGCGGCGTTCACGCAGGGAGGAGGCGACGACGAGGGCGAGGATGGCGGTGCCGGCGAGGGCGACGAGCCACACGGTGACGGTGGCGAAGTCGGCGGTGCGGGTGATGGGGCCGACGAGGGCCCGGTACTGCTTGTCGTTGACGGTGAGCGGGAAGACCCGCGGGTCGGCGCCGGCGGCCTCGGCGTCCTTCTTCAGTCGGGGCAGGTCGGCGGGGTCCTTGAGGGTGAAGGTGGCCTGCTTGACCACGGCCTCGGCGCCCTCGCCCTTGCCCATGAGGACGGAGGCGCCGTCGGGGGTGACGTAGACCTGGTTGGCGGGGTCGGTCATGGCGGGCACGTAGCGGCCGGTGTCGGGGGTGCCGCTGCGGTACACGCCCACCACCTTGAACGAGTGCTCGGTGGTGTCCCGCTCGCCGCCGGGCCCCGGCAGCACTCCTGCCATCAGCGCGACGCGGTCGCCGACGCCGATGCCGTTGGCCTTCGCGACCCGTTCCTCGACGACGATCTCGTCGGCGGCGCTGTCGGGGGTGATGCCGCGGCCGGAGACCAGCTTCGCGTCGCCGTTGCGGAAGGCGGCGACCTCGCCGAGGTCGCGGATGCCATCGGCCTTGAACAGGTCGGTGCCGAGGGTGTCCTGTCCGGCGGGCGGCGGCACCGGCTGGTGGAGCCGGGTCTTCTTGCCGGGGAAGGCGGCGGCGTCGCTGGTGTAGTTGCATTTCGTGACGACGGAGGAGCGGCAGACCCGGTCCACCAGGCTGCGGCGCAGATCGCCCTCGGCCCCGATCATGCCCGCCTGTCCGCCGGAGGGGGCGTCCATCTTTCCGGAGGCGATCAGGCCGTCGAGGTCGAGCTGCATCGTGGCCACGGCGCCGACCGTGCGCTTGGCCTCGCCCGCGGCGCGGGCGGCGGCGGACCGGATGAGGAATCCGGAGAGGACGAGCGTGCAGATGACGAGGAAGAGACCAGTGAGCATCGCCGTCTTGCCGAGATGTGCGGACAGCCGCCACCAGGCCCGTTTGAAGAGGTTCATGGGAGCGGACGCTATGCGTGCGGATTTTCGGTCCGTGTGTGAGGAAAAGGGGGGCGGTCCGCTCCCTCATACACGGATCACATGCGGATTCTGATAGACCTGGCGGACCGTCCCGGAGAATTCCGCGCAATACCGCGGAAGTACGGGACCGGCCGCGGGAACGGCGCGGCGGGAATACCGGTCCGGCTGCGGGCATTCCTCAGGGAATTCTCATCTCCGGGCTCCGGAAGGAAAGGAAAAGCGGGCGCGTGCGCGTTCTGGTGGTGGAGGACGAGACGTTTCTGGCGCGCGTCCTGGAGATCGGTCTGCGCCGCGAGGCCATGGCCGTGGACGTGGTGCACGACGGGGCGGCGGCCCTGGAGCGGGCCGCGGTGTACGACTACGACGTGGTGGTGCTGGACCGGGACCTGCCGGGGGTGCACGGGGACGAGGTGTGCCGCCGGATCCTGGCCATGGACGCGGGCTGCCGGATCCTGATGCTGACGGCTGCCGGGCGGCTCGGCGACAAGGTGGAGGGGCTCGGGCTGGGCGCCGACGACTACCTCTCCAAACCCTTCGACTTCCCGGAGCTGGTGGCCCGGTTGCGGGCCCTGTACCGGCGCGGCGGCCAGGTCCACTCCCCCGCCCTGACCTTCGGCGACCTGGCCTTCGACACGCACCGCCGCCGGGTGACGCGGGCCGGTCGGGAGGTGCGGCTGACCCCGAAGGAACTGGCGGTGCTGGAGCTGCTGATGCGGGCCGACGGCGGCGTGCTGAGCGCCGCGCACCTGCTGGACAAGGCGTGGGACGCGCAGGCGGGCCCGGGGACCAACGCGGTGCGGCTGGTGGTGCACACCCTGCGCCGCAAGCTCGGTGAGCCGCGGCTGGTGCACACCGCGGTGAGCGCCGGGTACCGGCTGGGCACGGCGTGATCCATCGGTTCCGCCGGGGCCGGGCGGGCGGCCCGCCCGGCGGTGCCGACACCGGCCGCCGGGCGCTCAGCATCCACCTGCGGCTCTTCCTCGGCTTCGGCGGGGCGCTGGTGGCCTGCTCGGCGCTGATGGTGTCGGTGATCTACCTGGGCATCCGGTACGTGCCCACCTACGACCTCTCGAAGACGGTGGTGGTGCCGGTGGGGCAGGTCCCGGCGGATGCCGTCATGCCGCCCGCTTCGGGCGTCCGGGAGGGGCGGCGGGTGGACGTGGCCGCCCCGATCCGCACCAAGGAGGACGTCTGGTCCACGGTGCTGGCGGTGTCGGTGGGCGGACTGCTGCTGGTGACGGCGGTCGGCCTGGGCGGGGGCTGGCTGCTGTCGCGCCGGCTGCTGGCCCCACTGCAGGCCGTGAACAAGGCGGCGGCCCGGGCGGGCGAGGGCGACCTGTCCTATCGGATCGACGCCCGGGGGCCCCGGGACGAGCTGAAGGAGCTCGCGGACACCTTCGACGGCACCCTGGCCCGGCTGGAGCAGTCCTTCGAGGCGCACCGCCGGTTCGCGGCCAACGCCTCCCACGAGCTGCTGACCCCGCTGACCACGACCCGGGCGGCCCTGCAGATGGCCTCCTCGGATCCGACCCCGGAGGAACTGGCCGAGCTGTTGCCGATGGTGACGGCCGCCAACGAGCGCAACATCCGGGTGGTGGAGGAACTGCTGCGGCTCGCGGCCGCGGATCAGACGACCTTCGACGCGGAACCGGTGGACCTGGCGGCCCTGACGGCCGGGTGCGTGGCGGAACGGCGTTCGACGCGGCCCGCCGGCCACGAGGGCCCGGTCCCGGAGCTGCGCCTCGCGGACCAGGTGTCGGAGGCGGCTGCCCCGACCCCGCCCGCACTGCCGGTGCGGGGCAACGAGGTGCTGCTGCGGCAGCTGGTGGGGAACCTGCTCGACAACGCGGTCCGACACAACCTGCCCGGACCCGGGGGCTCGGTCGACGTGACGGTCCGGGCCGAGGATCCGCCGGGCTCCGGCCCGGCGGTGGTCCTGGAGGTGGCCAACACGGGCCCGGCGGTGGACCCGGAGGTGGTGGATCGGTTGTTCGAGCCGTTCTACCGGGCCAGGCCCCGGGTGGGCAGCGACCGCGGACACGGGCTGGGGCTGGCCCTGGTGCGTTCGGTGGCGCGGGCGCACGGCGGGACCGTGACCGCCCGAGCCCTCCCGGACGGGGGCCTGCGGGTCCGCGTCGGGCTGCCCCGGGCGGCCGTGCCACCGGGGGACGGCGCGCCGCCACGATGACCACCGGCGAGTTCGATCCGGACCAGCGGATCCGGCCCCGCGGCCCGGACGCCCCCGTCAGCGGACCGGCAGACCCGTCGGCTCCTTGATCCGCTTCATGATGATCTGGGAGTTGACCTCGGTGACCCCGGAGAGGGTGGTCAGCTTCTCGATCCACAGCCGCTCGTAGGCGCGCAGGTCCGCGACGGCGATGCGCAGCAGGCAGCCCGGGCTGCCGAAGAGCCGGTACGCCTCGATCACGTCGGGGATCTCCTGGAGGGCCGCTTCGAAGGTCTCCACCGCCTCGCGGTCCCGGCGGACCTCCACCGACACCAGCACCTCGAAGCCCCGGCCGACGGCCTCGGGGTCGACCACCGCCCGGTAGCCCTGGATCACGCCGTCCTGTTCCAGCTGCCGGACCCGGCGCATGCAGGGGGAAGGGGTGAGTCCGACCCGCGCCGCGAGTTCCTGGTTGCTGAGCCGCCCATCGGCCTGGAGCTCACGCAAGATTTCGAGATCGATCGCGTCCATGACGCAATCATCCACCACCGAGTGTTACAGGGCCGCCAGGATTGGCAATCCGATTGCGCGATGATCTTTCTATCATTGCTGGTAGGCGTACAGGCGTGCGAACAGCGCGCGCCGGGCGCACGAGCGCGGGACGGGAAGGCAGGCCGGACATGGGACGGATCGTCGTGATCACCACGGGGGGCACCATCGCCAGCCGCTGGCAGGGCTCCGGCTTCGCCGCCGACGCAGACGGCCGGGAGGTCATGGCCACCGCGCCGCTCCCCGAGGGCGTGACGGTCGAGGTCGTGGACCTGTTCAGCGTGAACAGCCCCCGCCTTACCACCGCGCACCAGCTGACACTGCTGCGCACCGTCCACGAGACCCTGGCCGACCCGGGCGTCGACGGCATCGTGGTCACCCACGGCACCGACACCCTGGAGGAGTCGGCCTTCCTGGTGGACCTGCACCACGAGGACGAGCGCACCGTGGTGTTCACCGGGGCGCAGCTGCCCATGGGCACCGAGGACGGCGACGGTCCCGCGAACCTGTACGACGCCCTGCTGACCGCCGCCACCACCCGCGGCCTCGGGGTCGTCGTCGCCTTCGCGGGCCGGGTCCACGCGGCCCGGGGCACCGTCAAGACGCAGACCCTGGCCGCCGACGCCTTCGCGGACCCGTCCGGGGTGCCGCTGGGCCGGGTGCGGTTCGGCGAGGTGGCCGTGGACGCCCGACCGCGACGGCCCGAGGCGCTGCCGCTGCCCGCGCTGCCGGAGCGGGCGCCCCGGGTGGACATGGTGATGCACCACGCCGACGGCGACGCCGTGCTCCTGGAGGCCGCGCTCGCCGCCGGCGCCCAGGGCGTGGTGCTGGTGGCCACCGGCGCGGGCAACGCCACCCCGGAGATCGTGGCCGCCGTCGAATCGGCGGTGGCGCGCGGGGTGCTGGTGGCCCTGTCGACCCGGGTTCCGGCCGGACCGGTGACGGAGATCTACACGCACGGCGGGGCCGTGGACCTGGTCGCGGCGGGCGCGGTGCCCACCGGCACCCTGCGCGCCGGTCAGGCCCGCATCGCGGTGCTGGCAGCGCTGCTCGCGGCGGACTCGCCCGAGGCCCGGACCGAGGCCCTGCGGGCCGCCCTCGACGCCGCCCCCGCCAAGCACCCGGCCTCGGCCTGACGGCGGGTCCGGGAGGTCAGCCCGCGGGGAGCAGTTCGGCCAGCACGTGCCGGGCCGTCGCGGTCATCACGGGGTCGACGTCCCGGTAGTACTCCAGCTCCCTCAGGGCGACGGACAGGGCCCAGCCGCGACCCCGTCGCCAGGCGTCGGGGTCCGCCCCCACCGCCGTGCGGAAGGTGTCGCGGGCGTGGGCGGGCAGCAGGTACCAGGCGGCGATCAGGTCCACGGCCGGGTCGCCGAGCCCGAAGCAGCCGAAGTCGATGACGGCCCCGAGCCTCCCCTGGCGCAGCAGGACGTTGCCGGGCTGGAGGTCGGCGTGGATCCACACCGGCGCGTCCTCGGGACCCGGGGCCGCCAGGGCCGCCTCCCACTCCGCGACCGCGGCGGCCGTGTCGACCGCGTCGCCGACGGCGGCGAGGGCGGCCCGGGTGACCTCGTCGCGGTCGACCAGGGACTCGCTCCGGTAGGCGGGGAAGCCGTCCGTCGGATCGGCGGCGTGCAGGGCGGTCAGGAAGGCCCCGAGGTCGACGGCGAAGCGCCGGGCGTCGTCCGGTGTCAGATCGGGCAGCCCGGGGGCCGCCCGCTCCCCCGGCAGCCAGCGGAACACCGACCAGTTCCACGGGTACCCCTCCGCCGGCCGGCCCCGCTCCAGCGGTACCGGTACGGGCAGGGGCAGCGCCGGGGCGAGCCGGGGCAGCCAGGTGTGTTCGGTGCCGGAGTCGGCCGCCGCACCGGGCGTGCGCGGCAGTCGGACGACCAGCTCCTCGCCCAGCCGGTACATGGCGTTCGAGGTGCCCGCCGTGGCCACCTCCGCCACGGGCAGGTCTCCCCAGCGCGGGAACTGTCCGGCGACCAGGCGCGCCACCAGGTCGGGGTCCAGGTCCGGTTCGTCTGCGTGCATCTTCACCGCGGGCGGGCTTCCTTCCGGTCGATCGGGACCGTCAGGAGACCCGGGCCGGGCCGATCACGTCAACCGGTTTCCCGCCCGCGACCGCGGGACTGGAGCTGCCAGGTGTGCGCGGGGAGCGCCTCGGCCAGGTCCGCGAAGTGCCGGTGGCCGCGCCAGGACTCGAGGTTGCCGATCACGAAGAGGCGGCGCCGTGCCCGGCTCACGGCGACGTTCAGGAGGTTGGGGCGGGCCGCCGCCCAGGCGCGGGCCGCGGGCACCCGCGGGTCGGTGCCGAGGACCAGGACGACCACGTCCGCCTCCTTGCCCTGGGTGGTGTGCACGGTGCCGACCCGGTCGGCGGGCATCAGGTCCCGGCAGTGCCGCATGGCGCCCTCGACCACGGCCCGGAAGGGGCTGATGACGAACACCTCGCGGGCCAGGTCCACCCCGCCCTCGTCGCGCAGCCGTTCGAGGACCCGGCGCAGCGCGCGGCCCTCCTCCGGGATCCAGTGGCCCTCGGCGTCCGAGGAGACCACGTCCACCCAGCTGCTGGCCGGGTGGTGGCGGTACTCGCCGCGCTCCGGGGTGCCGCGCACCATCAGCCCGTCGTAGGCGATGCGGTTGCTGAGGCCGAACATGGGCTCGTCGCAGCGTCGGTGGACGCGCAGCGGGGCGCCCACCCACACCTCGGCGGGGCCCTCGGGCCCCGGGGCGGGCAGCAGGGTGCCGTAGCGGTTGCCGCGGTCGGCGAGGCGTTGGACGGAGGTGGCTCCGGGGACCCATTCGGATCCGGCGCCGTACTCCTCGCGCAGGGCCCGCTGGGCCGTCCACGGCAGGACCACCACCGGTTCCAGTTGGAGCGGGTCGCCGACGACGACCGTGCGGCGGGCCCGCCAGATCCCGCCGACGGCGAGCTGGGGGGCGGCCTGCCCGCCCTCGTCGACGAACAGCCAGCCCAGCGAGTGCCGGCCCAGGCCGCCGAAGACGCGGTCCAGGGAGGCGAAGGTGGTGGACACCACCGGCACCACGAGGAACAGCGACTGCCAGGCCGCGCGGAGGTGTTCCTCGGGCACCCCGGCCGGGACGCTCCCGGCGACGGCGTCCATCGCGGCCATGAGGTTCTGGTACATGGTGCGGGCGGTGCAGCGCAGGAAGGCCTGGTGGAGGTCGAGGGCGGCCAGGAAGAGGGCGCTGCGGGCGCGGTTCAGCTCGGGGTCGGCCCAGGGCGCGGACCGTTCCCGGTCCGCTTCCCCGGCGGCGGCGTCGGTGCCGTCGCCGGCCCCGGTGTACCAGGCTTCCTCGGGTACGTGCTCCCCCCAGCGGGCGCGTGCCGCGGTCACCTCGGCGGCACGGCGTTCCTCGGCGCCCGCGGCGGTCCTCGCCTCGACTTCGGCGGCGCGCAGGGCGGCGGCGGTGCGGTCGGCGAGTTCCGCTTCGTCCCCGTGCCAGTCCCGGGCGGCCCGGCCGAGGGTGAAGAGGCTGACGGTGAAGCCGGGGCGGCGGGCCAGGTGCGCGGTGTGTTCCTCTTCGGCCGCGGTGAGGGTCTCGCGGACGGGGGGCAGGGCGTCCTCGGCCTCGGCGAGGTCCCGGCGGGCCGCGTCGAGCCGGCGGGCGGCGGCGGCCACGGCCTCGGTGGTGGTGCGCACGGCCGCAAGGGAGTCCTCCCGGCCGGCCAGGGCCTCGGCCGCGGCGGCGCGTTCCGCGCGCAACCGTTCCACGTCCTCCCAGGCGGTGTGGAACCGCTCGCGGGCCTCCCGCCAGACACCGCTCTGGGAGGTGTCCCGCCACTGGCGGAGCAGGTGGGCGAGGCCGTTGCCGCTCTCCAGCCAGGCGGTGCGGTCCCGCAGCTCGCGCCAGTCGCGGTCGCGTGCGGACCCGGTGCCGCGGCGGGGGGTCTGAAGGGGCAGGGGCAGCGGGGCGGCCCCGCCGTCGGTGCGGCGGTAGCGGCCGTGCCAGAAGCGGTTGACGAAGTCGATGCGGTTGCGCCGGCTGCCGAGGCGGGCCGCGAAGGCGCCCCAGGCGGGGTCGCCCTTGAGCAGCCGGGTGGCCTGCTCGGCGTAGTAGTCGGCGGCCTCCCATTCCGGGCCGAGGGAGGAGCGGGCGGGGATCCCGGTGGAGACGTTCTCCACGGCGCCGTTGCCGGTGGAGGCCACGACCATCTCGAAACCGGTGAACTCGGGCCGCAGAGCGGTGACGGTACGGGTGTACTCGCCGGTCCGCCAGACGTGGGGCGGCTGGTCCGCGAAGGCCGCGGAGGGCAGCCGGAGTCCGGCGAGCAGGCGGGCGCGGTCGACGACGACGGCGGCGAAGCAGTCGCGGAGCATGGTGGTCTTGCCGGTGCCGGGCGGGCCGTTGACGGCGAACAGTCCCGCGCCGGGCCGCTCCTGGTCGCCCGTCAGGGATTCCCGGAGGGCGTTGACGGCGAACTGCTGGCTCAGGGCCAGGGGTTCCCCTTCGGGAGCGGGCCAGCGCCCGGCGGGGGTGCGATCGGGGGCGACGCCGTCGAGGACGGTGCGGGGGCGGCGTCGCACGTCGGTGCGGCCCTCGGGGCCGAAGGCGGAGCCGGGGGTCAGATAGGCGGCGAGGCCCGGTCCGGGCGCGGTGTCCGCGAGGGCGGCGGCGACGCGTTCGAGGTCGGTGGCGACGAAGCTGTTGAGGAAGTCCGGTCCGGTGCCGGTCGGGTCATCGGCCCGGTCGGCACGATCGGCGCGGACCGCGGTGCTGCGGACGCGTACGCCGTGGGGGGCGAGGGCCTCGGTGAGGCCCCAGTCCTCGGCGAGGTCGGCGACGAGGCCGAGGAGGCGCTCGGCGGTGAGGGCGGTCGGACCACCGGGCTCGGTGGCCGGGCCTTCCTCCGGGGGCCCCGCGTGCGGGTCGGTCGTGTCCGGCTCGGCGGGGCCGGGGGCCGGTGGGTGCGGATCCGGGGTGCCGCCGGGGGCGGTGACCCGCGCGGTCCAGGCCCGGTGCTCCTCCTCGAAGCCGTCGAGCCGGCCGGGGTGGCCGGGGCCGGCGCCGAGGGCGCGGCCGGTGGCCCAGGCGCAGGAGGAGAGGACGGCGGCGTCGCGGACCGGCCGGCCCTCGTCGGTGACGGTCAGGGCGAACAGGGCGCTCTCGCCCTCCAACCGGCCGTCGTGGTCCTCTTCGGTGCCGCCGAAGACGGAGAGGAGGGTGTCCCGGACCGCGGTGAGGGGGAAGGCACCGCCGTAGACCACGTGCTGCCAGACCTGGCCCTCTTCCAGCGGCACCGCGCGCAGGGGGTGGTCGGCCTCCCAGGGCAGCGGGGAGCCCGGTTCGACGGGGAAGACGCGGTCGCGGGGGGCGAGGGCGGGGATCTTCTGCGGGCTGAAGCGCTCCACGGCCCGCCAGTAGTCGATCACGGCCGACCGCCGTGCCCGTTCGTCCGCCATGCCCGTCTCGCCCCCGCTTCCGTCTCCCCGCACCCGGAACCCCACCGGTGACCTGTACCCATGATCAGTACCGAGCACCCTACGCGGAGGGAGCGGGGCCCGGCCGCTCAGGTGGGCGGGGGTCCCCCGCACGGGTTCGCCCCGGCCGGTGCGGGCCGGGGCGACGCGGGGACGAGGTCCGTGGCGCGATGACGGTGGTTCAGCGGGCGCTCGGGCGACGGCGGTTCGGCGGGGGCGGTTCCGTGGCGGGGGCTCAGGACCCCGGGGTGCCGGAGGGGGCCTCGCCCATGAGGGCGGTGAACTCGTCGAGGCCGGCGGTGTAGCCGCGCAGGCCGGGGTGGAAGGACCAGACCCCGCCCTCGCGGCGGAACTCGGCCACGGTGGCCGCGCTGGCGCCCGCGACGGCGGTGAACCCGTCGGCGGCGAGGTCGGTGTGGCCCTCGCGGACCCGGAAGGCGGTGCCGGGGACCTCGGCGAAGGTCTTGGCCTCGCCGCCGTCCTGGACAACGGCGCCCACCACCACGCGGACCAGCCTCGGTTCCATGCGGCCGAGTTCGAGGATGAGGACCTCGTCGAAGCCGAAGCCCTGGCCGGTACGGCTGTCCCGGTCGAGGGTGACGGTGCCGTCGGGGGCGCGGCGGCCGTGGTGGACCAGGTAGACGGGGGTGCCGTGCGGGTCCTCGGCGGCGTAGGCGGCGGCCACGAGGTCCAGGTCGTGCGGGGGCGCCCCGGCCGGGCTCGGGTCCCAGCGCAGTGCCACCTCGGCCTTGGTCAGTCCCTTGCGTATGCCCGTCACCCGGATCCCCGTTCTGCTCGGCTGGCTGCCGGGCCCATGCTGCCACGGGTGGCGCAACTGCCGTTCGCCGGGGAGCGGTTCTGCGCCAAGGCCGGGAAGGGGCGGCGGGGCCCACCGGCCGCGCGGCCCGCCGGCGCACGGGTGCGGGGGTCAGGGAGGTGGGTGCCGGAGACCGGGGCGCGGCCGGGGAGAGCGGGGCCGACCCTCCGCCGTCCGCCGCCGCGTCGACGTTGGCCGGAACACCGCCGCCGGGATGTGCGGGGTCGCGGGGTCGGCGGCGCCGGCGGGGGGTACGGTCGGCGGCATGGAAGATCGTCGGGGTTGGTCGCGGTCCCTGCTCGCGGGCGCGGTGTTCGTCGTGTGCATGGCCGGCACCACGCTGCCGACACCGCTGTACCTGTCGTACGAGGAGGAGTTCGGCTTCTCCCAACTGACCGTCACGGTCGTGTACGCGGTGTACGCCTTCGGGGTGCTGGCGGTGCTGCTGCTGGCCGGGAACGTCTCCGACGCCGTGGGGCGCAGACCGGCCCTGCTGTGGGGCCTGGGCTTCGCGGCGGCGAGCGCCGGGTGTTTCCTGGCGGCGGACGCGCTCGGCTGGCTCTACGCCGGGCGTCTCCTGTCCGGGCTGTCGGCGGGTCTGTTCACCGGGGCCGCCACGGCGTACGTGATGGAACTGGCGCCGCCGGACGGCCGGGCGCGGGCGACGCTCGTGGCGACGGCCGCGAACATGGGCGGTCTGGGGTGCGGGCCCCTGCTCGCCGGGGTCCTGGCGGAGTACGCCCCCGACCCCCTGGTGTTGCCCTTCGCCCTGCACCTGGCCCTGGTGGCGGTGTCGGCCGTGGTCCTGCTGCGGCTTCCCGAGACCGTGCGGGACCGGCGGCCCCTGTCGGGCGTGCGGCCCGCCGGCCTGGCCCTGCCCCCGCAGGTCCGGTCGGTGTTCGCGCCGGCCGCGATCGCCTCGTTCGTGGGCTTCGCCCTGTTCGGCGTCTTCGCCTCGGTCAGCCCGGCCTTCCTCGCGGGCTCCCTCGGCATCGACAACCGCGCGGTGAGCGGCCTGGTGGTGGCCCTGGCCTTCTTCGCCTCGACGGTCGGGCAGGCCGGCGTGGACCGGGTCGGCGTGGCACGTTCCCTGCCCGTGGGCTGCGCGGTCCTGGGTGCCGCGCTGGCCCTGCTGGCCGCGGCCCTGTGGACGGACCTCCTCTTCCTGGTCGTCCTGTCCGCCCTGGTCGGGGGGATCGGCCAGGGGCTGACCTTCCGGGCGGCCCTGACCTCGGTCGCCGCCGCGGCCCCGGAGGACCGCAGGGCCGCGGTGCTCTCGACGCTGTTCGTGGTGGCCTACGTCGGCATCTCGGTCCCGGTGGTCGGCGTGGGTCTGCTGTCCGAGCTCTGGGACCTGGAGCGGGCGGGGTTCGTGTTCATCGGCTGCATGCTCGTGCTCGTGACCGCGGCCGGCGCGTACCTGCTGCGCCGTCCGGCGACGCCGCGACGCCCCTGATCCGGCCGGACCGCCCCGTCGTCATCGGCCCTCCACCGCCCGACCGATCCTCACTCCCGCTCCCGCCCCTCCCCCGCTTCCGCACGCATCCGGCCGGCCTCGGACCGGCCGTGGGGAAACGCCTCCCGGAAGGCCGGCCGGCCGCTAGGTTCGGGGCATGGGAGACGATCCGTTGGACGCGCTCCGCGTCGCCGTGGAGCGGTACTTCGCGGCCCCGCCCGAGCGGGTGTGGGACCTGCTGACCGACGTGCCGGCCATGGCCCTGTGGAGTCCCGAGGTGGTCGAGGCCCGCTGGCTGACCCGGCCGGTGGCGGAGGGGGCGCGGTTCCGGGCGACGAACCGCCGGGGCGGCATGGAGTGGAGCGTCGTCTGCCACGTCCTGGCCTCCGAGGCGCCCACCCGCTTCGTGTGGTGCGTCTCCGAGCCGGCCCGCCCCTCCTCGACCTGGTCCTACGACCTGGCGCCGCGCGACGGCGGCACGCTGGTCACGCAGCGCTTCCGACACGGGCCGGGGGCGAGCCTGGTCCGCGAGATGGCCGCCGCGCGGGGCGCCGACGCCGACGGGATCGTCCGGTGGCGGGCGGACATGCTCGCCGCCGACATGGCGGGGGTGCTGGAGCGGGCGGCGGGGGCCCTGGAGGAGCCGTAGACCGCGTCCGGTCCGCTGCGGCCCGGCGGCCGGCCGGTCACTGGAGCTCGGAGAGGTCCACGGAATCGGCGGGCGCGGGAGTGCGGGCGGGTACCGGGCGGCCGTAGTCCGAGAAGACTGCCTCGGTGCGTTCGCCACCGCTGTCGGTGCCCTCGGCGCGCAGCAGGTACGGGGCGTCCTCGGTGGAGACGTAGAAGGTGGTGGTCTCCGTGCCGTGCCGGCTGGTGACGGTGACGGCCGGGTCGCCGTCGACGGTGGTCCGCTGTCCCTTGGTGAGTTTCTCCCCGGCGGGGGCGGAGGAGAACTTCTCCTTGAACTGGTTCAGGTCACAGAACTCGGCGAACTGCTTCAGGACGGCGCTGTTGGTCGTGCCGTGCAGGTAGCGGCCGTCGATCAGGGCGATGGCGTCGTCGGCGGCGGATCCGGGGATCTGGGACCGGAGCAGGGTCTCGTCGAGCTTCATCCAGACGTCGTCGCCCCGCTTGATCACGTCGGCCCGGCCCTCGCCGCCGGGGAGCTTCACGGTGCCCGCGCAGTTGCCCTGGGTGTCGAAGGCCAGGTCGAGGCCGGTGGTACCGGTGGAGTCGGTCAGTTCGGCCGCCATGCGCAGCGAGGTGGCGTCGGCCATGGCCGTGCGGGAGCGGTCCGCGATCGTCTGGGCGCTCTGGTCGGCGATGCCGTTGTCCTCGGCGGTGGCGGCCGGTGCGGCGGCCAGCAGGAGGGCGGTCGCGGCGGCGGCCGTGAGGCCCGCGCGGACGCTCCGGCGGCGGGTCCCGGCGGCCCGTCCCGGCGGGCCGCCGCCGGGCTCGGGGGCGGGGGCCGCCGGCTTGCTGGTGCTGGTCATCGCGCCACCTCCTCGGGGCCGCCCCGGTCGGGCGCGCGGCGGTTCCCCTTCACCCGATCAGCGTAGGCCGGGCTCCGGGGGCCCGCAGTCCGGGCGGGCCCCCGGAGCGGAGCTCGGGGGCCCGGGGCGGGCCGGGGTGAAGGAGACCAGGACGGGCCCGCGAGCGCCGCCGGCGGTGGGGCAGCCGGTGCAGGAGCGGCCCGCGAAGAAGCAGCCGGAGCAGTCGGGCGGGCCGATCTCCCGGCGGACCAGCCGGCCCTTGCGGACCCAGTACGCGGCCAGGTCGGCGGGACCGACCCCGAGCCGGCCGGCGATCCGGGCGAGCCCTTCGCCGGGAGCGGCCTCCTCGAAGGCGGCGAGGGCCCGGCGCAGCAGGTCCCCGCTCACCAGAACAGCCTGGTCAACTGGAAGACGGCGGTGGCGAGGAGCCAGGCGACGGCCAGTTGGAGACCGAGACCCACCACGGTGAGCCGGGTGCCGATCTCGGTGCGCTGGGCGGCGAGGGTGGCCATGCACGGCGTGTAGGCGAGCACGAAGACGAGGAAGGCGAGGGCGGCCGCCTCGGGATGGCCACCGGAGGAGGCGGTGAAGGTGGCGTGCAGGCGGGCCGGGAGGGCCGCCGGATCCGGCCCGGCCGCTCCGGTCCCCGGCCCGTCGGCCGGCCCGGGGTCGGCCGCGTAGGTCTGGCCCAGGGTCGAGATGACTCCTTCCTTGGCGACGAGGCCGGTGGCGAGGGCGGCGGTGGCGTGCCGGTCCCCGAAGCCGGCGGGGCGGCGACCGGCGCCAGGGCCTCGGTGATCCGGCCGAAGGCGCTGTCGGCGGTGTCGACCCGGCCGAAGGAGCCGGCTCCGCCGCCCGCGGGGACGGCCGCGAGCAGCCAGACGGCCGCCGCGGTGGCGACGATGATCCCGCCGGCGGTGCGGAGGAACGCGGTCAGCTTCAGCCGGACCTGGGTGCCGGTGACCTTCGGGGTGGGCATCCGGTACGGCGGGAGTTCGAGGACCAGGGGCTCTTCCGTCATGTCGCGGAAGAGCAGCGGGCGCAGCAGCAGCACCATCCCGACGGCCGGCAGCACCGAGGCCACGTACAGCAGGAAGACCACGGTGCCGGAGGCTCCGCCGAAGAACACGCCGGCGATCATCACGTAGACGGCGAGGCGGGCCGTGCAACTCATGAACGGGACGAGCATGCCGACGAGCAGCCGGTGGGGGCGGTGCCGGAGGATCCTGGTGCCGGCGAGGGCGGGGACGTTGCAGCCGAAGCCGACGACCAGCGGCAGGAAGGCGCGACCGGGCAGGCGCAGGGTGCGCATGAGGCGGTCGGCGAGGAAGGCGGCGCGGGCGAAGTAGCCGGAGTCCTCCAAGAGGGACAGCAGTAGGAACATGATCGCCATCAGCGGGAGGAAGGTCAGGAGCTGTCCCACGCCGCCGATGAGCCCGTCCACGAGCAGTCCCATCAGCCAGGACGGGGCGCGCAGGGCGTCGAGGAGCCCGTCGGCGGCCCCACTCACGGGGCCGGACACCAGGGCGCCGAGGCCGTCCTGGAGGGGTTCGGCGAGGGTGGTGGTGGCCTGGAAGACCCCCCACATCACGGCGAGGAAGAAGGGGACGCCGAACCAGCGGGACAGCAGCAGGCGGTCGGCGCGGTCGCTGAGGGTGGGGCGGATCCGGGCGGGGGCGGGGGTGTCGCGGGCGCAGTCCCGGGCGAGGGCGGTCAGTTCGGCGGCGAGCGGGCCGTCGGCGGCCCACGGGGCCGCGGACGGCTCGGGCGGCTCGGGCAGCTCGGGCGGTACGGGCCCGGGGGACGCCGCGAGCCGGTCCCGGACGGCGCCCGCCAACCGGTCGAGGCCGGTTCCGGTCCGGGGCTCCACGGGGACCACGGGGGGACCGAGGGCCTCCGCGAGGGCGGTGGGGTCGGGCCGGGTGCCCCGACGGGCGGCGACGTCGGTCATGGTCAGGGCCACCACCAGGGGGATCCCGGTGTCGAGGACCTGGGAGAGGAGGAAGAGGTTCCGGGCGGGGTTGGCGGCGTCCAGGGCGAACACGACCAGGGCCGGTCGGTCGCCGTCGGGGGCGGTGAGCAGGTCGCGGACCAGTTCCTCGTCCGGGGCGTCCGCGAGGAGGCTGTACAAACCGGGCAGGTCGGCGAGGGCGAGCCGGGCGCCGTCGGGGGCGCGCCAGGTGCCGCGGGCCACCCGCACGGTCTTGCCGGGCCAGTTGCCCACGTGTTGGTGGGCGCCCGTCAGGGCGTTGAAGAGGGTGGACTTGCCGACGTTCGGGTTGCCCACGAGGACGATCGGCGCCCCGGCGGGCCCCTCCGCCCCGGGGGCCTCCGCGAGGGTCCCCGCCGGTGCGGCGCCGGCGCCGTGGCAGCGGCTCACCGCTCGCACCGCAGACCGGTTGCGGTCCGGGAGTCCAGTGCCACCCGCGCCTCGCCGAGGCCCACCAGCAGTCCGCCGGTGGCGCCCCGCGCGATCACGGTGACCTGGACCCCGGGCACGAACCCGTACTCCAGGAGTCTGCGCCGTCCGGGGGCTTCGGGGCCGGGGGCGGTCAGGCGGACGGTGGTTCCGGGGCGGTGGTCGAGGAGGGAGGGCACCGGCGGACCTTCTTCGGACGGCGGGGCGGCTTCCGGCGACCGGAGGCCCGAGTAAGGCAAACCCAACTCCGTCTCTCGGCGGGGTACGGGCCGGAAAGGTCCCTGATCGACGGGACCTTCGCGGCGCACGACGGGCCTTCGGGCCCACCACCGTCCCGCCGCCGTCCCGCCGGGAAAGGGCTGGTGCGCGCCCCCGCTCCCGGTTACCGTCGCGTACACGATCCGCCGTACGGGCGGGTGTACGGGGGGAGTTCCACATGGGTTCGCTGTTGGTGATGTTCGGGGTGTTCGGGGCCGTCGCCGTCCTGCTCATCGTCGTGGTGCTGCGCCGGGACCGGCGCCGGACCCATCACGCCGAGGGGCTGCTCATCGAGCAGGAGGCCCGGCTGCGGGCCCAGGCGGACAAGGTGTCCTTCAACTCCCTCGCCGTGCACAACTCCGTTCCGACCATGACGGACAGTCAGCGCCGAGCCCGCCCCTGAGAGCCGGGTGCCCGTCGTCCGGCGCCGGGCCCGGGGACCTCGGGCACCCCGACCTCAGGCGCGCGGCGCCACCGTCTCGCCGGAGCCGCGGAGCAACCGCACCAGTCCGCGCATCAGCAGGCCCAACAGGAGGGCCTGGACGAGGTAGGAGACGGCGAGCAGCACGTACGGGGCGGCTCCGGTCCGGACCCAGGGGCCGAGCGGATCGGCCACGGCGAGCAGGGCCGCCCCGGTGGGCAGGGACAGGGCCAGGGCGAGGAGTCCGGCCGGTCCGCCCCGGTCCCCGCCCGAGGCCGCCGCCGCGATCAGGAGTGCCGCCAGGAGCAGGTAGGCGACGGAGAGCGGGTTGCCGAGGGCCTGTCCGGCGGTGCGGGCGAGTGCGCGGGGGCGCATGGGTTCTCCTCGGGAGGGCGGGCGGGCTCCGGGGCGTCCATCCTGCGGTGCCCGGCCCGGTTCCGCCTGAGTACGGGTACTCAGGATCCGCGCCGACGCCCCGGCCGCGTCACCGCTCGCCGCCGCCACACCCTCGAAGGAGTGATTGCAGGGCTTTCGGGCCCGGCGGGGAGGCCCGCCGGGCTAGAACGCACGTGTGTCCAGTGAGGATTTCCAGCCCGCCGCCTGGGACCGGTCCCCCGGCCTCCACACCCTGCGCATCAACCCGCACAGCCCCTCCCGCGCGCTCCGCAGCGACAACACCGATCGGTGCGCGTACTGCGGGCACCGGGTCTGGTGGTTCGACCGCGCGGACGGCGGACGCATCCCGCTCGTGCCGAAGGAGTTCCCGGTCCGCGCGGTCCCCGTGCGGGCCCGCTGGGCGGTGGACGGGGGCATGGCCCGGATCGGGGACATGGGCCGCGGCACCTGCTGGCTGGCGCACCCGGCGGTCTGCCCCGGCATGGAGCACGAGGACGAGGACGACCCCCAGTTGGCCGGGGCGCGCCGGGCGCTGGCGGTGCGGACCCGCAAGCTGGTGGAGAGCGGGGCCTTCGTGCCCCGCCCGCGGGTGCCCGAGGAGGAGTCCGGGGACCTGGCCGACAGCGCGCCCGCGGCCCTGGTGCCGAGGCCCCGCGAGGCGGGCCCCCGGGAGCGGCACGTGCTGTCGTACTCGGGGATCCTGCTCCTCGGCCCGGACACCATCGACCGCATCGGCTGCGTGTCGGTGGCGGCGGGCACCGGGGAGCGGTGCCGCAACACCGTCCTGGACCGGACCTCCAACTACCAGGGCGACTGGCAGCGGGTGCCGGTACCGGTGCCGCCCGGCCGGGCGGGGCCGACGCTCTGGGCGGACGCCCACATGTGGGTGTACGCCTTGGACGGGGTGGACTACACGGAGTCGGTGCGCTGGCGGAACCAGCGGTGCGTGGCCCACGAGGCGGGCACCACCCCGGACGCCGCGCAGGTGGAGTGGGTGCGCTTCACCCCGTTCCGGGACGCCGACCACATCCTGTACGGGCGGCCGGCGGACGCGGACCGCGCCGAGGCGGACCGCGAGTACCAGCGGGAGCGGATCGTGTGCGCCGGGGCGGGGTGCGTCAACGGCAAGGAGGGGACGGTGGATCCGGACGACCTCGTCGAGGGCGTCGGCTGGCTCTGCTACCAGTGCCGCCCCCGGCACCTGCGGCGGGTACGGGCCCGGGGGCGGTCCGCGGGTGAGCACGCGGCCCGGGGCCCGGAGGCCGACTGACCCGACCGACCCGACGCCCCGGCGCGGGTCCCGCGCCGGCTCCCGTCCGGGCCCGACCGGTCGGACGGGGTCGGTCGGCTCAGCCGGGTCGGCCGGATCGGCTCGGTCGGTTCTCGGCGGCGAGGGCGGCGATGATGCCCGCCGCGGCCTCCCGCATCTCGACCTTGCGGACCTTTCCCGTGACGGTCATGGGGAAGGAGTCGACCACGTGCACGTAGCGCGGCACCTTGAAGTGGGCGAGCCGGCCGGCGCAGTAGGCGCGGACGGTCTCGGCCGTGAGCGGCGCGGCGCCCTCCCGCATCCGGATCCAGGCCATCAGCTCCTCCCCGTACTTCGGGTCGGCCACGCCGATGACCTGCACGTCGAGCACGTCGGGGTGGCCGTGCAGGAACTCCTCGATCTCGCGGGGGTAGAGGTTCTCGCCGCCCCGGATCACCATGTCCTTGATGCGGCCGGTGATGCCGATGTAGCCGTCCTCGTCCATGACGGCGAGGTCCCCGGTGTGCATCCAGCGGGCCGCGTCCACCGCCTCGGCGGTCTTCTCCGGCTCGCCCCAGTAGCCGAGCATCACCGAGTAGCCGCGGGTGCAGAGCTCCCCCGGCACGCCCCGGGGGACGGTCCTGCCGGTGTCCGGGTCCACGACCTTCACCTCCAGGTGCGGGCCCACCCGGCCCACCGTGGAGACGCGGCGGTCCACGGAGTCGTCCGAGCGGGTCTGGGTGGAGACGGGCGAGGTCTCGGTCATGCCGTAACAGATGGCCACGTCGCGCATGCCCATCCGTTCGATGACCTCCTTCATCACCTCCGTGGGGCAGGGGGAGCCGGCCATGATGCCGGTGCGCAGGCTGCTCAGGTCGTACCCGTCGAAGCCGGGCTCGGCCAGTTCGGCGATGAACATGGTGGGCACGCCGTACAGGGAGGTGCAGGATTCCGCGGCGACGGCGGCGAGGGTGGCGGCCGGTTCGAAGGAGGGGGCGGGGATCACCATCGTGGCGCCGTGGCTGGTGCAGGCGAGGTTGCCCATGACCATGCCGAAACAGTGGTAGAAGGGGACCGGGATGCAGACCCGGTCCTCTTCCGTGTAGTGCAGCAACTCCCCCACGAAGTAGCCGTTGTTGAGGATGTTGTGGTGGGAGAGGGTGGCGCCCTTGGGGAAGCCGGTGGTGCCGCTGGTGTACTGGATGTTGATGGGGTCGTCGGGACTCAGGACGGCCTGGGCGGCGGCCAGTTCGGCGGGGTCGGCCGCGCGGCCGCGCTCCAGGAGTCCTCGCCAGAGCGGGCCGTCGAGGGTGACCACGTGGTCCAGTTCCGGGCAGCGGGGCCGGACCTCCTCGATCATGGCACCGTAGTCGGAGGACTTGAAGCGGTCGGCGGCGGCGAGCAGCCTGATCCCCGACTGGCGCAGGACGTACTCGAGTTCGTGGGACCGGTAGGCGGGGTTGACGGTGACCAGGACGGCCCCGATCTTCGCGGAGGCGTACTGGAGCAGGGTCCATTCGGCCCGGTTGGGCGACCAGACGCCCACCCGGTCGCCGCGGGCGATCCCCAGGCCGAGCAGTCCGAGGGCCAGGGCGTCCACGTCCGCGCCGAACTCCGCGTAGGTCCATCGGCGGCCCGCGGCGAGGTCCACCAGCGCGTCCCGGCGCGGGAACGCGCGGACGGCGCGGTCGAGGTTCTCCCCGATCGTGTCGCCGAGCAGGGGCCGGGTGGAGGGCCCCGAGGCGTAGCTGGGGCGGGCGGGCTGGACGGCGGACGGGTGCGGCACCTGGAACCTCCGGGGTCGTGGCCGGGCGCGGCCGGCGCGACGGACGGCGTCCATGATCCACCGCCGGAGCCGCGGGCGCCGGCCCCGGGAGCGGCCCGACTCGGCCGAAGGCGGCGGTGCTGCGGCGTGAACACGCCACCGGCACCACGGGCCCGCCGGTCCGCGCCGCACGGGAGGAGAGCACGTCCGAGGGATTGACGGGCGGGCGGCCGCGTCTTCGCCAACTCCCCGTCTTCCCGCGCCCGTACCGCGGACGAGGAAATGGCAAAGCCGTTCCGTGCTGCCGATATCGCTCCCTGATGTACGCAAGGGGCGGGTTGTCCGTATTCCCGGTGTCCGGTGACTTCTCGTCGCCAGTATTTTCCTTGTGTCATCGGATCGGAAAACTGGAGCAAATATGCTGCTGCAGGACAAGAACGCCGTGATATACGGGGCCGGCGGTGCCATCGGCTCCGCGGTCGCCCGGGCCTTCGCCGCCGAGGGCGCCCACGTCCACCTGGCCGGACGGACCCGGGAGCCGCTGGATCAGGTGGCCACGGACATCCGGGCCCGGGGCGGCACCGCCGAGGTGGCCGTCCTCGACGTGATGGACGAGGCCGCCGTGGACAAGCACGTGCGGGCGGTCGCCGAACGGGACGGCCGGCTCGACGTCTCGATCAACCTGATCGCGCACGACGACGTGCACGGGGTGCCGCTGGTGGAGATATCGGCGGCGGAGTTCGCGCGCCCGGTGGAAATCGCGGTCATGGCGAATTTCCACACCATGCGGGCCGCGGCCCGGCGCATGGCGGAACAGGGCTCCGGGGTCGTCATCTCCTTCACCTCGCCGCCCGCGAAGATGGTCGGCCCGCTGATGGGCGGGAGCGCCGTGGCGGAGGCGGCCGTGGAGACCTTCACCCGGGCGCTGGCCGCGGAAGTGGGCGGCCAGGGGGTGCGGGTGGTGGGCCTGCGGTCCGAGGGGATCCCCGAGTCATGGGCCCCGGACTGGCACACCAACGTCTTCGACACCCCCCAGGAGGCCACCGACGGCCTCGACCCCGAGGGGCACGCCGGGACGCTCGCCGCCAAGACCATGCTCGGCCGGACCCCCTCGCTGGCCGAGATGACCGCGGTGGCCGCCTTCCTCGCCTCCGACCGGGCCGCGGCGCTCACCGGGACCGTCACCAACATGACCTGCGGGTCGGTCCCGGACTGACCCGGACCCCGAACCGGGATCCGGAACCGGGGCACGCGCGCACGTCGGCGCGCGGGGCCCCGGTCCGGGGTTCGCTGGCGGGCGCATACATACCCTGACGGTTTTGCGGGCCCCCCC
>NZ_JBEOSD010000060.1:0-43996 GCF_040302735.1 Streptomyces sp. NPDC097619
GGGCAGCTCGTCGCTGCCGTCGGCGACCTCCACGCGCAGCCAGCCGGGACCGGGGCGGCACCACGGCCAGTCCGGCCCGCAGCGCCCGGTCAGGCCGGAGGTGCGGTCCCGTCCGCCGTGGTGACGACGGGGAGGCGGAGTTCGAAGACGGTGCCGGGGGGCGGGTCGGCGGGGCGGGCGGTCAGGGTGCCGCGGTGGCGGTGGGCGAGGCTGCGGGCGATGGCCAGACCGAGACCGCTGCCGCCCGCGTCGCGGCCGCGGGCCTCGTCGAGGCGGGTGAAGCGGGCGAAGACCGTCTCGCACTCCTCTGGGGTGAGCGTGGTGCCGTCGTTGTGGACGGTCACGGCGGCGGTCGGTCCGGCTCCGGAGCCCGACCCGGTGACGGGCACCGTGACCGTGACGGTGACGGTGACGGCGGTGCGCGCGTGGCGTACGGCGTTGTCGAGGAGGTTCCGCAGCAGCCGGTGGAGTTCGGGGCCGTCGCCGCGGACGGCGGCCTGCGCCGGGGCGTCCGCCAGGGTGACCTGCCGGCCCAGGTGCGCGTATTCGAGGACGAGTTCGGCGGCGAGACCGGTGAGGTCCACCAGGGAGCGGGGGGCGGGTGGTTCGGGGCGGGCCAGGAGCAGCAGGTCGTCGCTGAGGGCGTGCAGGCGGCGGGTGGCGGTGAGGGCTTCCGCGAGGGTGTCGGTGGGGTCCGCGGCACCGGGGTGGTCGAGGGCCGTCTCCAGGTGGTAGCGCAGGGCGGCGAGCGGGGAGCGGAGCTCGTGGGCGGCGTCGGCGGTGAATCGGGCCTGGCGTTCGACGGCGTCCTCCAGCCGGTCGAGGGTGGCGTTGGTGGTGCGGGCGAGGGCGCGGATGGCGTCGCGGCCCTCGGGGACCGGCACCCGGCGGTCGAGGCTGCCGGCGGTGATGACGGCGACCTCCCGTCGGATCGCCTCGACGGGGCGCAGGGTGCGCCGGGCGGCCGCCCAGGCCGTGGCGGCGACGAGCAGGGCGGCGACCGGCACGCCGACGGCGAGGGGAACGGTGAGGGTGTCGGCCACGTAGGCGGCGACGTAGGGGGGCACGAGCACGTAGAGGGTGGACCGGCAGGTGCCGTCGGGTTCGGTGACGACGGCGGCGGCGAAGCCGGTGCAGTGACCGGCCGGGGCGCGGACGGGCGTGGCGACGACCGTGAGGGTGCGGTGGGCGAGGTAGTGGGCCTCGGTGTGCGCGATGTGGTCGGCGGCGTCCGGGTAGCCGCCGGTGACGGGGCGGAGGGTGCCGTCGGGCAGGTGGAAGGGGGCGCCGGAGCGTTCGTCGGTGCCGCCGATCCGGACGGTGTCGTCGAGGGGTTGTCCCACGGTCCGGCCGGGGGGCGGTCCGGGCGGTGGCGGGGGCAGCAGGGCCGGCAGGTCCGCGAGGTCGAGGGCGCCGCCCGCGCCGGTGAGGATCCGGCCGGTGGGGTCGACCTGGACGAAGGGGCCGTCGGAGGGGCCGGGCGGGTCGTCCTTCCAGCCGGTGGCGGCGCGGTCGGCGAGGCGGAGGGAGAGCTCGGTCGCCCGTTGGACGGACTCGCGGTACACGGCGTCGTACGCGTACCGCTGGAACCACCAGGCGGCGGCCCCGGCCAGGAGCAGGGCGACGAGTCCGGCGACGAGCGCGGTCCGCAGGGGGGCGGGCAGTCGGCGCGCGACCGGCGGGAGTCGGCGCCACGAGGAGCGGGGGCGAGGGCGGGGCCCGCCGTGCGCCGGGTCAGCCATCGTGGGGCCCGCGGCGGGTGCCGAGGCGGTAGCCGTGGCCGCGGACCGTCTCGATGCTGTGGGTGCCGAAGGGGGCGTCGGCCTTCTTGCGGAGGGTGGAGACGAACACCTCCACGATGGCGGTGCCGCCGGTGTAGGAGGGGTCCCAGACCTCGTCGAGGATGGTCTCCTTGGAGACCGGCTGGTCGGGGGTGTGCATCAGGCAGGCCAGGATCGCGAACTCCTTCGGGGTGAGGGCGAGTTCGGTGCCGGCACGGCCCGCCCGCCGGCTGACGGGGTCGAGCCACAGGTCCCCGGCGCGCAGGACGGGGCTTCCGTCGGGCCCGGCGCCGGAGCGGCCGCGCCGCAGCAGGGCGCGGAGCCGGGCCAGGAGGACCAGCGAGGAGAAGGGTTTGACCAGGTAGTCGTCGGCTCCGGTGTCGAGCCCTTCGGCCTCGTCGTGTTCGCCGTCCTTCGCGGTGAGCATCAGGACGGGGGTGTCCAGGCCGGCGGCTCGCAGGGCGGCGCAGATCCGGTAGCCGTTGATCCCGGGGAGCATCACGTCGAGCAGGATCACGGCGTGGTCGCCGGCGAGGGCGCGCTCCAGTCCCCGGCGACCGTCGGCGGCGAGCTCCACCCGATAGCCCTCGGCGGTGAGCCCGCGGACCAGGGCGGGGCCGAGCTGGGGGTCGTCCTCGACGACCAGGATGCCGTTCACGGGTCCAAGCCTCGCATGCGGTTTGTCCCGATTCCTTAAGGCGATCTTCAGGATCTTGAGCTGTTCTTCGGGTTCCCTCCCGCACGCTGCCGATCGGCCGCGCCGCGCCTCGCCCGGTGCCACCCGGAGGCGCTCCCCGCCGCCCGGGTGCGCCGGGCGGCGCCCGGCGGCCCGCCGCCCGCCCGCCCCTCGATCCCGTCGATCCCGTCAGCAGCCCGGAGGTCCCTCCCGTGTTTCCCCCGCTTCCCCCGGTCCGCCCGGCCCGCGCCACGGACCCGGCGGCGCACCCCGCCGGCCCCTCGTCCGCGGCTCCGTGCGCCGCCGGCCCGTCGTCCCCCGCTTCCCCGTCCTCCGCGTCCCCGCCCCCCGGGTCTCCGTCCTCCGGGTCCCGGACGCCCGCCGCCCGCCCGGCCCGTCGGGGCCCTGGAGGTCGTGCGGGTCGTGCGGGTCGTGGGGGCCGCCGGCTGCGGGGCGCGCTCGCCGTGCTGCTCGGCCTGACGGCGGCCGGTGGCCTGCTGACCGGCTGCGGCCAGGACCGCACCACCCCGGCGGAGGCGCGCGCGGCGGCCCGGGCGGAGGCCGGGAGCGGTTCCGGTACGAGCACCGGGAAGGGCGACGGGACCCACGGCAAGGGGACGGGCGGGGACGCGGCGGTGGACTGCGCGAAGGCCAAGTGCATCGCCCTGACCTTCGACGCGGGCCCGGGCCCGCACACCGCCCGGCTGCTGGACATCCTGAAGGAGAAGAAGGTGCACGCGACCTTCTTCCTGCTGGGCGAGAACCACGTGCTGAAGCATCCGGAGCTGGTGCGGCGGGAGGCGGCCGAGGGCCACGAGATCGGCAACCACACCTGGACCCACGAGCGCCTGGACCAGCTGCCCGCCGACCGGGTGCGCGAGGAACTGGGCCGCACCCAGGACGCGATCCGGCAGATCACGGGCAAGGCCCCCGTGCTGATGCGTCCCCCGCAGGGGCGCACGAACGACACCGTGCACGAGGTGACCCGCCTGCTCGGCCTGTCCGAGGTGCTGTGGAGCGCCACCGCGAGCGACTACGCCACCACCGACACCCGGCTGATCGGGGACCGGATACTCGACCAGGCCGGCCGCGACGGCATCATCCTGCTCCACGACATCTACGACGGGACCGTTCCGGCGGTGCCGAGGATCATCGACGAACTCCGGGCCCGCGGCTACACCTTCGTCACCGTCTCCCAGCTCCTCGCCCCCGCCGCACCCCGCCCCGGCACGGTGTACCACCCCTGAGCGGACGGTCCTCCCCCGTCGGGCCCGACGGGTCCGGCCGGTCGGTCAGCGCACGGAGTCCGGGGCGGGGCGACGAGGGCCGGGGCGAGTTCCGTACCGGTCCGGCAGCCAGGCCGGTTGTCCGTGGGTCCGGGCCGTGCCTTGCCGTGCCGAGGGCGAGTACCGCCAGGGCCTCGCGGAGGTGCTCCAGCCGCGCCATGACGGCCGACCCTCCTGCCTGCCGGCCGGGCCGACGGCGGCCGCGAGCCCTTCGCCACCCGGCGGGCGAGCTCCGCGTCCTCGGGTCCCGGACCCCATGTCCCGTCCCTCAGTTGCTCCTCGGCCTCGACGGCGAGGGCTTCGACGCGGGCGGCCATGACCGCGTCGGCGGCGGCCGGGTCCGGCTGAGGTGCACGAGGTGTGCCGGGAAGATCCATACGGGGGACGGTGCCGCCGCGCACCCGACCCCCGCAGCACGCCGAACGAAGCCCGCCCCGCCCCGAACGTCCGGAGAACGAGACCGGGGCGGGGCGGGCGTGCCCCGTGCGCCCGGGGCCGGGACGGAGTCGGCCCCCGGGCGCGGCGGAGCGGACTCAGGCGAGGGCGAGGCTGATCTGATCGTTGAAGACGGCCCAGTTCTGCCCTCGGTCGGCGTTGTCACAGGGCTTGGTCGCGATGTCGGGGGTGCCCCACGCGTTGGCGAGGCAGTAGGCCGGTGCGAACGCGAGGGAGAGCCGCTGCCCGGAGAGGTTCCAGTACTGCCCCTGGTCGTTGGGGTCGCAGGGCTTGGTGGAGATCTTGGGGGTGTTCCAGGTGTTCGCCAGGCAGTACGCGGGCGCATGGGCGAGGGCGATCTGCTGGCCACGGACGATCCAGTGCTGGCCGCGGTCGGCCGTGTCGCACGGCCTGCTCGCCACGTCGGGGGTGTTCCAGGCGTTGGCCAGGCAGTACCGGCCGGGCACCCGCACCGTCTGCTCGGCGGCACCCGCCGCACCCGCTCCGACGACGGGCAGCAGGGAGGCGGTCACGGTCAGAGCGGCCAGGGCGAGGGTCTTGCGGAGGGCCATTCCCATGGTGCGGATTCCATTCTCGGCGCGGGTCGACGCACGGGGGCGCACGACCGGGAGGAAAGAACTGAGGGGGATGAATTCGGCTCTGAACCGAGCCGCAGGGAATTGATATCAGCGATCCGCAGAACCCTGGAAAGCGGGCTTGATTCTTCACCCGAAACAGGCAGTACCCGGATCATCCGATGATCCGCACCACTCCTCCGGAGAATTGTTTCCGCAGGTCCAAGCGGCTTCACCCGGCCACCCTCCGAGCCGGGGGCCGATATTCGGCCGAAAACTACCCCCAGGTCGGGCAGGGTTTCCCACACCGCTCTGCGCCCCCGCAGCGGAGTCGCCGGAAAAACGTTCCGGAACGCAGAAAAACGAATGTACCAGTCTCGACGAGGCTCATATCGAGCCGAAATCCGGCAGCTCGATCGCGACGCCGAAACGGTTTATCTCCACTCCCGGGAACGCGGAAATCGCAGAATCCACTGACACCCGGCGCCCACCCCGGCGGCGCAACCATCCGGGCTCGGCGCCGCCCGCCCCCACCACCCGATCCGCCTCGCCCCCGCCTCCCGCCTCCCGGTCACCGGATGACAACGTTTTCCTTGATGCGCCGTCAATCTGGCCGGAACCCTTCCCTCGGACTGCGCCATGTGAAATTTTACATGTCACATGACAGCCGCTTGGTTCCTGTGCGGCGCCTCAACTGCCCTGGAGAACACCGCAGATGCACCCGACTCCACCGTTCCGGATAGCCAAGGCCGCAGCCGGCAAACTGCCCGCACTCGGCATCGCCTCCGTCCTCGCCCTCGGCCTGTTCTCACCCCTCGCGCAGGCCGCGCCCACCCCTCCGCAAGCCCCGACCACGGGGGGCCCGACACCCGCGGCACGCGGCGGCCAGACGCCGGCGGCTCCCGCCCCCCGCGCCATCCCGGTCCCCGTCTCCCCCGACGCGCTCAAGACCACCTCCCGCTTCCGGATCTCCGCGCAGGACGGCACCGAGGAAAGCGGACCCGCCCCCGCCCCGACCGCCGAACGCCTCACGGACCCGAAGACCGGCAAGTCCGGCAAGGACGCCCGGCTTTCGGCGGCGGCCGCCGCCGACGCCTGCGCCGACCTCTCCGGCGTCATGAACTCCACCGGGGCCGCCCTCGTCCGGCAGCTCAAAGCGCTCCCCTGGATCTCCTGTACGTACCCGCTCTTCGGCCTCACCGGTGAGAACGCCCGGAAGGCCTTCCGCGAAGAGCAGATGGTGACGGTGGCCGACGCGCTCCGCGAGTCCGCCGCCGGCTACACCGGGGACAACCGTGCCGCCACCGGCCAGTTGGTGCTGTTCCTGCGCGCCGGATACTACGTCCAGGACAACAACGCCGCCGCCGTGGGCGCGTACGGCCCCGCCCTGGACACCGCCGCCCGCGGCGCACTCGACGCCTTCTTCGCCTCCCCCCGCAGCAAGGACGTCACCGGCGCCAACGGCGAGATCCTCAACGAGGTCGTCACCCTCATCGACAGCACGCAGACGGCGGGCCGGTACGCCGGAGTCGTCAAGTGGCTCCTCGGCTCCTACGACGGCGCCACGTGGCCCGGCCAGATGAACCTGGCCGTGGAGCACGTCGAATGGGTCGTCGACAACGGTTTCAAGGCGAAGGACGACGGCCGGGGCTGGCGCGCCGCCCTCAAGGCCGATCCGACGATCCTCGACACCTGGGCCGGGTTCGTCATCCGCAACGGCGCGCAGCTCAATCGCCTCGACGTGGTCAGCAACGTCGGCCGCCACCTCGGCCACGCCCTGGACGTCCCCGAGCTGAAGCCGCGACTCCGACCGCTGCTCAAGGACCTCATCAACCGCTACCCCCACACCGGCCCCACCGCCCCGCTGACGATGAACCTGGGCTGGGCCACCCGCCAGTACGACCGGGGCAACTGCGCCGCGTACGGCATCTGCGACCTGGGTGCGCGGGTCCTCCCCGCGATCCTGCCGACGCAGCACACCTGCAACCCGGCCCTGAAGATCCGCGCCCAGGACATGTCCCCCGGTCAACTGGCGAGCACCTGCACCAGCCTGGTGAACCAGGACGCCTACTTCCACCGGATCATGGGCGCCGAAGGCCCCGTGCCCGGTGACGTCAACACCGACCTGGAAGTCGTCGTGTTCGACGACTACACCCACTACTCCCTGTACGCGTGGGCCATCTACGACATCGACGTGGACAACGGAGGCATGTACGAGGAGGGCAACCCCTCCGCGGCCGGCAACCAGGCCCGCTTCATCGCCCACGAGGCCCACTGGCTGCGCCCCCGGTTCGAGATCTGGAACCTCAACCACGAGTACGCCCACTACCTCGACGGCCGCTACACGATGCACGGCGACTTCGAGGCGGGCATGACCACCCCGACGATCTGGTGGGTGGAGGGCATCGCGGAGAACATCTCCTTCGGCTACCGCGACCTGCGCAACGCCGACGCGATCGCCGAGGCGGGGAAGCAGACCTACCGGCTGAGCGAGCTCTTCGACACCGTCTACGACCAGAGCGGGGACCCGGAGGTCAACTCGAACCGGGTCTACCGGTGGGGCTGGCTCGCGGTCCGCTACATGCTCCAGCAGCACCCCGCCGACATGCGGATCGTGCTCGGCGCGTACCGCGCGGGTGACTGGGCCGGGGCGCGCACCTTCCTGAAGCAGACCATCGGGACCCGCTACGACGCGGACTTCACCCGCTGGCTCACCACCACCTGCGCCACCGCCGACTGCGGCCCGCTTCCGGACGCCCCCACCCTCCCCGCCACCGCGGTGTGCACCCTCCCGGATCCGCGTCAGTTCGACGGGAACTGCCGCCGGGACGGGCTCGCCGCCACCGCCGGGAACCTCAGCTACCACTTCGTGTACCTGCCGGCGGGTGTCAAGCAGCTCACCGTCACCAGTGGCGGCGGCACCGGAAACGCCGATCTGTACTACGGCGGCGGCAGTTGGGCCTCCCCCGGCAGCCACCTGGCGAAGTCGGCGGGCCCCGGCAACGGGGAATCCCTGACGATCACCGACCCGCCCGCGGGCTGGGTGTACTTCAGCCTGGCCGCCGCGCAGGACTTCAGCGGCGTGACCCTCACGGCGCGGGCCACGTAGCGCTCGCGGCCGACCCGCGCGGCCGGGGGCGGCGAGTCCGCCCCCGGCCCCGGCCCCGCCGCGTAACCCCCGGCCGTCCGCCGCGTTGCTGTGACGTGACTCTGGACGACCTGCACAACGACATGCTCGCCGACGACATGGCCGACGACACCGCCCCCTGGCTGCCCCTCCTCACGCACACCGAGGCCCTGGTGACCCTCGCCGTGCTCGACGCCGTGGCCGAGCACGGGGACGACGAGGGCCTGCGCTGCGCGGCCCGTTCCCTCCAGTCCCGCCTCGGCCAACGGCTCCCCGGGAGCTGAGCCACGCCTCCCGGGAGAGAGCCCGAGCGTGACGGCTCCGGTGACCAACTGCCGTCGGGCGGTGGCGGAGTCCGGCCAAGGGGCGAGGGGCACGGGGTAGGCCTTCCGTTCTGATGATCCGTTCGCCAGGTGATCATCAGATGGGACCGGGGCGGCGGCGCACGGCACGCGCACCGTACCGCCGGTCAGCCCAGCGGTACGCACCGGGTAGCCCCGCACGATCGCCGACGGGACTGGCTCCGCTCCCCTTTCACAAGCCCTCTGAGCTGGGCCTTCCAGCTCGCGGATCCGGTCAGCCGGGCCGGGGGCTGCTCACGCGCCGGACCCGGCCCGCAGGAGGGCCCGGTGGGTGGGCGAGCCCTCGGGTGCGGTGAGGACGACGAGTTCGAGGGCGGGGGTGCCGGGCACCACGTACGCGGTGTAGTCGAGGTCGAGCCGCCCCGCCTCGGCGTGCAGGAACGCGTGGTGGCCCTCGGCGGGTCCGCGCACGTCGTGTTCCTCCCAGATCTCGGCGAACCGGCGGCTGCGGGAGATGAGTTCGGCGACCAGCCGGTTGCCCCGGGGATTGCGCGGATCGGCCGCGAGGGCGTGCCTCAGGCGGTGCACGTTGCCCCGGGCCACCTGCTCCCAGTCGGGGAGGAGGGCGTGGGCCCGGGGATCGCAGAAGACGAACCAGGCGTGGTTGCGGTGGGCGGCCGGCAGCTCCAGGAGGGCGGGGAGCAGCCAGGCTTCGGCCCGGTTCCAGGCGATGACGTCGCGCATCGGGGTGACCACGTGCGCGGGCCAGGGCGTCAGCGAGGCGAGGAGCCTGCGCGTCCCCTCGGGGAGCTCGGGCAGGCCGGGGCCGCCGTCGGGGCCGGAGCGCGGTCCCGGGGCCGCGGTGGCGAGCCGGTGCAAGTGGCGGCGGGCGTCCTCGTCGAGGCGGAGCGCACCCGCGAGGGCGTCCAGCACGGCCGGGGAGGGCCGGCACTGCCGACCCTGTTCGAGGCGGGTGTAGTACTCGGGGCTGATGCCCGCGAGGGTGGCCACCTCGGCCCGGCGGAGACCGTTCAGCCTGCGGGTGGACGTGCGGGGCAGCCCGGCCGCCTCCGGGGTGAGGCGGGCCCGACGGGACCTCAGGAAGTGCGCGAGCTCGCAGATTTCGCCCGACCCGGTCCACGTACCGGTGCCGCTGCCTCTTCCCGTACTCGTCGCGGTGCCGGCGCCGGTCCAGGTATCGGATTCCGACGCGGACACGGGCCCCGTGGTTCCGGATTCACGTCCGGCCGCGGCGGCGGCGGGGGGACCGGCCTCCGGTCCGGCGGGACGGGGCCGGCCGATCGGCGCGGTGGAACCGGCGGTCCGGGAGGGCGAGACGGGGCCGAGGGCGGCGGCGGGAGGAACGGGCGGGGCCATGGAGGGAGTATCGGCGGTCCCGCGGAACGGAGGGTAGCCCTGCCGGGGCCACCCCCGACGGTCCGTGCCCGCGGCGGTGACTCGTGGCCGCGAGGAAGGCGAACGAGACTGGCGGAACGCGGCCGGGATTCGGCCCGGCGTCACGGCGTCACGGCGTCACGGCGTCACGGCGTCAGCAGGCCGCTTCTCCCGACCCTCCCTCCTCGAACCCCGTCCCCCTGGAGTCCGTTGTCATGCCCCCTCGCTTCCGTGACCGGCCGTCGCCATCCCCCTCTCCCCGTGGGGCCGGTCCCGGTGCTCCGCCCTCGTCAGGGGCCGGGGGGCCGGGCCGGATCCCGTCCCGGGCGCCCCTCGTCGTGCTCAGCGCCGCCGCCGGGCTGGACGCGGGCGGGGTCGCGGTGCTGAACAGCGCCCTGCCCTCGTTGGGCGCCGAGTTCGGCGCCTCGGCACGGGACCTGTCCTGGGCGGTGGGCGGGTACGCCCTCGCGTTCGCCGGGCTGCTGCTGTGCGGCGGGGCGATGGCGGACCGGCTGCGGCGCCGCCGCGTGCTGGTCGCGGGGCTGCTGGCGGTGGCGGCGGGCAGCGTGCTCGCCGGTCTCGCGCCCGCGTTCGGGGCGGTGGTGGCGGGCCGGGTCCTCCAGGGTGCGGGGGCGGCCGTCACGATGCCCGCCGCCACGGCCCTGCTGACCTCCGTGTATCCGGAGGGCCGGGGGCGCGCCCGGGCCCTCGGGGTCTTCGCCTCGGCACAGGCAGGGTGTTACGGGGCGGGGCTGGTGCTCGGCGGGGCCGTGACGGGCGCCCTGGGCTGGCGCTGGGTGTTCGCCGTACTGGCCCTCGCGGCCGTGGGCACCGCCGCGGCGGCCGTGCGCAGCCTGCCGGTCGGGGACACCGCGGGTTCGGGCCGGGGTCCGGAGCCGGTGGGTGCGGTGGCCCTGGTCGGGGCGCTCGTCCTGGCCGTCCTGGCCGCGGACCTGGCCACCCGCCCCGGAGGGCTGCCGACCGCTCTGGCGGTCATGGCCGCGGCGGCGGCCTGCGGGCGCCTCTGGTGGCTCCGCGGCCGGTCCCCCGCGACGGCCGACGCCGCTCCGGAAAGCACCGCCCCGGCGCCCACCGCCTCCCCCGTGCGCGGCGGTGGGCACCGGGCCCCGCTGCTGGATCCCGGTCTGTTGCGGCTGCCCGGCGTGCGGATCGCGGCCGTCGTGGCGGTGGCCTTCTACTTCTGCGTCACCGGGACCCTGTTCCTGCTGCCGCTCCGACTCCAGGAGGTACGCGGCCTGTCGGCGGGCGCCTCGGGGTGGGCGGTACTGCCGGTGAGCCTGGCGGTGTCCGCGGCCGCCCTCGTCTCGGGGCGGCTGCTGCGCCGGTACGGGGCCCGGATCCTGCTCTCCGTCGGGCTGCTGCTCACCGCCGGCGGGGTGCTGGTGTGGTGCCTGCCCGGAGATCGGGGAGTGTCGTGGCCGGCGGTCCTGACGGGGCTGGTGGTGAGCGGGTGCGGGCAGGGCGTGGCCTTCCCCGCCCTGGTGGCCACCGGGTTGGACGGGGTGGCGCCCGGGGACCACGGGACGGCCTCGGCGGTGACCGTCACGGCCCTGCAACTCGGCAGCGCGACGGGACCGGCCGTCCTGGCCGCGATCGGCCAGGCCGTCTCCGGACCGGGCCCGGGTGCCGCACTCGGTGCAGGCTCCGGTCCGGGTTCCGCGGCTGCCCTGTCGGTCGAGGGCTACCGGCTCGCGTACGCGGCCGCCGCCGGCGTCCTGCTCGTGGTCGGACTCCCGGCGGTCGCCCGCCTCGGCCGGCACCCCGGCGCGAGGGGAACGCGGGGAAAGGAGCGGGGCGCGGGCACGGGTGCGGCTGCGGGGACGGGCGCGAGCCCGGCCTGAGTGCACCGTCCGGGTGTCGCTCAGGCGCGGTTCGCGCGCCGCTCGGTGGCCCGCTCAGGCGTCGTCGAAGCGGTCGCGGGCCGATTCGATCTCGCCTAGGTAGCGCTGGGTCCAGGCGCACATGGCGTCGACGGTGGCCCGCAGGGCGTGGCCGGGCTCGGTGAGGGTGTACTCGACGCGCGGGGGCACGGTCGGGTGCACGGTCCGGACGAGCAGTCCGTTGCGCTCCAGCAGGCGCAGGTTCTGGGTGAGCATCTTGTGGCTGATGCCCTCGACCTCGGCGCGGAGCTCGGTGAACCGGAGGGTGCCCCCGCCGAGCGCCTCGATGATGAGCAGCGCCCACTTGTTGGCGATGTCGGAGAAGATCTCGCGCGCGAGGGAGTCCGCCCGCGTCACCGCTGCCGCGTCCGGCGCGCTCCCTTCAGGTCCTGCGGACCCTGCGGCCCCCGTGAGCTGCTTGGTCACCATGAGGTTCCCCTGTCACCGAAAAGTGCGTTCTTCCAGGTCGCCGCTCACTCTCCTACGGTTTCCGAGTCACCACAAGAGAGCACGTGAATCGCGTGCGGAGGAAGGAACGACCATGCCCGTTTCCCTGTCGGACCCCGCCGGACTGCCCGTCGTCGACGCCTACCGTCAGATCGCCGTCGCGTCCGGCTCCCGCCTGGTCTTCACCGCCGGTCAGGTGGCCTGGGACGCCGAGGGCACCACCGTCGGCCCCGGCGACCTGGCCGCGCAGGTCGAGCAGTGCTACCTGAACGTCGCCACCGCGCTGGCCGGCGCCGGGGCCTCCTTCGCCGACGTGGTGAAGCTGACCGTGTACGCCGTCGACTGGGCCCCCGAGAAGATGCCCCTCCTCATGGACGGGATCGGCCGGGCGGCGGCGCGGCTGGGCACCGTCCCCGTACCACCCGCCACGCTCATCGGAGTGGCGGCGCTGGACGTGCCCGAGCACCTGGTCGAGGTGGAGGCCACGGCGGTCCTGGACTGACCCGCCGGGGACGGACCGGCCGGGGCGGGGGACCCCGCCGGGGACCGGGGACGGAGAGGGAAACAGGGACGGGCCGGGGGACGACCTCGGCGACTCGCACGCGGACGCCCGCGCGGTACAACCATCTCCGCCTCCGGCACGTCTTGTAGATCATGATGGATTTCGCCGACCCCGAAGACCTCCCCGACGCCGACGACGAGGGCGAGCTGCGTCCCGGACCCCTGTGGCGGCACGCGGCCTGGGTCCTGGGCGTCACCGCGGCCGCCCTGCTCGTCGGCTGGTTCCTGTCGGAGTTCCGGCTCGGCGCACCGGACTTCGGCATCCCGGCCGCCGCTCCCGGCTCTCCGTGGCCGCTGCTCGCCGTGGGCGGAGTGACCGGTCTGGCGGCACTCGGGCTGCTCCGGGCCACCGCGGCCCGGGTCCTCGTGTACGGTCCCGGCCGCGTCGGGTTCGTCCTGCTGGTCATCGGCATCCGCCTGGCCCTCGCCTACCGGCCCGGGGCACCGATCCTCGCCGCCGGGGCGGCCGCCGTCGTCCTGTGCGCGGCGGCCTGGGCGGGACAGGCCGTCTGGCAGGAACGCCGGCACCCCGCCCCCGCCCAGGCGACCCCGACGCGTTCGCGGAACGGGGCCGGCCGCGGAAGGTAGTCCGATACGGGTGCCGGTCTCCGGAGCGGCACCCATATCGCGGCACCCGGACCCGGCGGGCGGCAGGCGGGGGAGCTATCCGGCGGGCCGGGTGGCGACGAGGACGCCGACCTTGTCGATGCGGTGCTCGGGGTTGCCCCGGTCGTCCCGCCAGAAGTTCCCGGCGGCGTTGTCCTCGGGGGTGGCACAGGTGGAGATCGTGATCATGGCCCGGGTGGGCTCCGCTCCGGGCTCGCCCGGGACCGCCGCCCGCTGCTCGGCCAGCGAACGCTCCGACCGGAAGGACGTCTTGCGCGTCTCGGTGATCCGGTACTCGTAGACCGTGCCGCCCGCCGTGACCCGTACGCTCTCCCCGACCGCCAGGGACGGCAGGTCCCGCAGCGGACCACCCGCCGACAGCCGGTGTGCCGCGACCAGGTAGTTGCCGATCTGCCCCGGCCCGGCGCCGCCCCGCTCCCCGTACGGGTTGGCGGCCACGCCCCGGTCCTGGATCCGCGTCCCCGGCCAGTCGTCCGTCGTCCCCTCGTACGGCACCACGCGCAGCCCGGCCAGACCGATCCCGGGGATGGAGAGCACGGCGGGCCGCGTCAGCGCCGCCCGCGTCGAAGGCGCGGGCGTCGGTCCGGGCGCGGGCACCGCGGCGACGGGCCGCGGAGCGGCCGGGGACCCAGGACCCGGGGTGGCCGTGGCGATCACCGTGGCAGGGCCCGGCGCGGTCGAAGTCGCACGCGCGGTACCCGTACCCGTAGGCGCCGCGGCGGACAGCTGCTCGGCAACGGCCGCGCCGCCCCCGCCCGAGCAGCCCACCAGCGCCACCACGACCGTCGCCGCGGCGGCGGCGAAGGCGGTCGAAGCGCGGCGAGTCCCTGTCATACCTTCGACGCTAACCGCCGGACGGCCCCGGGTACAGGGCCGGCTCCACCCCCGGACCCTCGTCCCACGCACCGCCACGGAACGACCGCGCTCCGCCCGCACCGGACCGCACCACGCCGCCCGGCCGCTCGGTCTTCCGCGGCCCGAGACCCGGGACTTGTCGATTATCGATATGCCACCTACGCTCCACCTATCGATATTCGATATCCGAGACATCGTGCTCCGCCCGGCCGTACGCCTGCGTACGAGGCCGCGCGGAGCCGTATCGAGCTGCACGGGGCGGGACGGAAACGGCATGAACACACGACTGACGAGGATCCTGTCCTCGGTCACCTTCGGACTCGGCGCCCTCAGCGGGCTCGCCTTCCTCGGCACCGGGGCGGTACGCCTCTTCGACGACGGGGACATCTGCGTGAAGACGGGATTCTGGGCCAACGCCCGACTGGGCGACGCCCTCCCCGTCGACGCCGGGGTGACGGCCTCCTCCAGCATGGTGCGGCTCTGCCAGGAGGCCCCGTCCGCCGGTCAGCGCGCGGCGGACCTCGGCGTCGAACTCCCCTGGCCGCTCTTCGCCGCCGTGGCCCTGCTGCTCTTCTCCCGGCTCCTCGCCGCGGTCCTGGCCCACGGCCCGTTCACCGACCAGGTGGCCGGACGGCTCACCGGACTCGGCTGGTTCGTGGCCGTCGGCGCCCCCCTCACCGGGCTGGTCGCGGGCTGGTCGCAGTCCTGGCTGGTCGGCAGCATGGCGCCGATCGTCGGCTCCGGACCGGAGTTCTCGGGGCCGACCGAACTCCTCCTGGCCGGTCTCGCCGCCGTCGTCATGGGCGGGATCATGCGCCAGGGCGTGCGGATGCGGGAGGACCTGGACGGGACGATCTGATGCCCGAAGACGAAGTCCACTCCATCCGCATCCACCTGGACCGGGTCCTCGCCGAGCGCGGCATGACCCTCACGGAGCTGTCGGCGCAGGTGGGCATCACCGTGGTGAACCTGTCCGTCCTCAAGAACGGCCGCGCCAAGGCCATCCGCTTCTCGACCCTGTCGCGGATCTGCGAGGTCCTGGACTGCCAACCCGGCGACCTGATCACCCACGACCCGGGCACCTGACCCGAGCCCCCGACACGGGCGCCTGATCCGGGCCCCCGACCTGGCGCCGCCGGTCGATGGCCCGGGCACCGCAGCTCGATGCGCTGACGGTTCAGAGGGCCTGGGGGAAGTCGAAGAGGCGGGTGGGGTCGTAGCGCTTCTTGAGTTGGGCGAGGCGGGCGGCGTGCGGGCCGTAGTACGCGGAGCGCCAGTCCTTCAGGGAGGCGTCGGCGTAGTTCTGGTACGCGGCCCCCGAGGCGTGCCGGCGCATGGCCGTGTGCGCCCCGGCCAGCCAGGCCGCCTGCGGGCCACCCGTCTGGGCGGCGGGCCAGGAGGCGGTGTACTGGGCGAGGACGCGCGAGCGGCGGTGCACGAAGGCCGTGGCCTGCGGCGAGACCCGGTTCACGGCCCCGCCGAGCGCCGTGAACGCGACGGAGACGGCACCGCCGCTGCCCGCCGGCCGACGGCCGTAGCGCTCGACCTCGCCGAGCAGGGTGCGGATGCCCTCGGCGGTCAGCGACCGGTCGAAGAAGTCCGAGCGCGCCGCGTACGTCTCGCGCTGGAGCGTGCCGTTCGGACGGCGGCCCGGGGTCTTGCCGGGCAGGTGGCACTGGTCGGTGGTCTTCGTGGCGCAACCCGCGTACATCCGCATGGTGTCGAGGTAGCCGCGCCGCCGCAGACTGACGGACGAGGCCGGTCCGGGGCCCCCGGCACGGTCGGCGAGTCGGTCGACGGCGTTCTGGAGCGCCCCGTAGGTGCCGAGGGAGAAGCAGGCCACGGACACGGTCGGGGTGCGGCCGGGCGCGGCCGACAGGTGGAGGGCCGACCAGATCTCGTCCGGCTGGGACGGGCCCCACTCCTGCCAGGAGCGCAGCACGGCGGCGGCCTTCGACCAGGGCCAGGTGAGGTAGGCGGTGACGCCGTCGGCGGCCTTGTGGGTGCGGAAGCGGAGTTCGGTGACGACGCCGAAGTTGCCGCCGCCCGCGCCGCGCAGCGCCCAGAACAGCTCGGCCTCCCGGTCCTTGGACACGTCGAGGGTCCGGCCGTCGGCGGTGACGACGCGGGCCCCGGTGAGGCTGTCGCAGGTGAGCCCGTAGGCGCGGGAGACCACGCCGTGTCCGCCACCGAGGGTGAGCCCGGAAATCCCGACCGTGGGGCAGGAGCCGCCGGGGACGGTCACCCCGTGGGCACCGAGTCCGCCGTACACGTCGATGAGCTTGGCGCCGGCGCCGATGACGGCCCCGCCGGGCACGGTGCGCACGGACTTCAGCGCGGACACGTCGACGACCAGCCGGCCCGTACCGCTGGACCAGCCGGTGTAGGAGTGGCCGCCGTTGCGGATGGCGACGGGGGTGCCGTGTCGGCGGGCGAAGGCAAGGCACTCGGCGATGTCGGTGCCGTTGGCTATGTAGGCGACGGCGGCGGGGCGTTGTCCGTCGAAGCGGGTGTTGTAGAGCTGCCGGGCGGTGGCGTAGTCGGCGTCGCCGGGGCGTACCAGTCCGCCCTGCAACCCCCGGCCGAGTGCGGTCCAGTCGGCGGGGGTGGGGGCTCCGGAGCGCGCCGCCCCGGTGCGGGAGGCGGCGCTGCCCGTGGCCCCGTCCCCGACGGCCGTCCAGGCGGCCGCCGCCGCGATGCCGGTGCTCGCCGTGAGCATGGTGCGCCTTTTCATGACGGCCCCGCTTCCTGATGCGCTGCTGCTTGCGCCAGCAGAGAGTGCGTTCGAGGAGCGGCGGTTCCACCTCCGGGGGCATCTCCCGGTAAAAGTCCGGCGGGTGACGGTGCGACGGCCGGGGCGCGGGCCTCCACGGACCCTCCAGGGAGCAGCCTGTGGGCACCCTGGAGGGGAGGGGCCACGTGCGGTGCGCGAGGAGGGACGATCGGCCGGGGCCATCGATGGCCGGGGCGCGCGGTGGCCCCGCCGGAGAGGCTGTCCGGGCGGGGGCCGCCGTGTGAGACTGGCGGCATGGACATGGGGCGGGAATCCCGCGTGGAGAAGGACGCGATGACGGTGGAGATCGTCTTCGCCCTGGTGACGGCCGCGTTCCTGGCCGCGCTCGTCTACGGCCCGTTCCTGCTGACGGCCCACCTGTCCGGGGCCTCCGGCCGGGTCCGGGACGGGCTCCTCACCACGGGCACCGTGCTGGCGGGCGTCGCCGGGATCTGGCGGGTGGTCCGCGTGCTGACGCGCTTCGACGCCCGACGCCGCCTGGGCCGCTGATCCGGGCACCCGCCGATACCGGGACGGGCCCCGCCGGCGCGGACCGGCGGGGCGGAGGCCCTATCCGGCGGGCCGGGGGGCCAGGACGCAGAGTTCGTGGGACTCCGGGTCGGTGAGGCAGGTCCAGGGGGTGTCGCCCTGCCCGAGGTCCAACGGGACGGCCCCGAGGGCGAGGAGGCGCGCGACCTCGGCCTTCTGATCGTCGCCGGGGTAGGGCAGCAGGTCCACGTGGACCCGGTCCGGGACGGTCTTCGCACCCGGTACGCGCAGGAACTCCAGGTACGGGCCCACTCCGTGGGAGGAGCGCAGGACGGCGCTGTCCCCGGACACCGAGTGCAGGGTCCAGTCCGTGGCCGCGTCCCAGAAGCGGGCCATGGCGCGGGGGTCCTCGCAGTCGACCACGACGGCGGCGACGGGCCCGGTGTCCCGGTAGACCTCGCGGGGCTCCAGGACGCAGAACTCGTTGCCCTCGGGGTCGGCGAGCACGGTCCACGGCACGTCGGGGCCCTGGCCGACGTCCGCGCGGGTGGCGCCGAGGGCGAGGAGCCGTTCGACCGTCTCGGCCCGGTGGGCGGCGGAGGTGGTGGCGAGGTCGAGGTGCACCCGGTTCTTCACGGGCGCCTTGGCCTCGGGGACGACGACGACGTCGATGCAGAGCGCGGACGGATCCGGCCAGACGTAGCCGCCGCCGGGCTCGACGTTGGAGACGCCGGGCGCCTCGCTGGAGAGTCCCCAACCGAGCGCTTCCGCCCAGAAGCCGCCGACGCGGTCGGGGTCGACGGCCTTGATGTTGACGTTGACGGGTCGCATTGCCATGTCGGTGATCTTAGGGAGCGGTACCCGCCGGTACGGCCCCCGGTCCCCGGAAGGCGCGCTTCCGCGACCTCTCGGATATCCGGCGCCCGGGATCCGCGATGCCCCGGGTCCGGGCCGGTAATCCTCGCACTGGCGCACGAAAACCGGGGGTGGCGCGCATTTATGCGACTCCTCCACCGGTTTTCCTGCCCTCTCGTCACGCCGGTCACCATCCCATTCGAAGAAGACGAAAGAATCCCGCCCCGAGATCGGATCACGCGAATTTGGCCGGATCGCGCGGTGGACGGCGGGAGGCATTTACGGCTGAATGGGTCCCGCCCATCGGCGGACCACACGGGAGTGCGGAAAACTATGCCCGAAGGCGAAACCACCATAAGCAAGGAACAGGTACAGGAACGCATCCAGAAGATCGAGGAGTTGTTCGCCCGCAAACGGGAGGAGAGCGCCTCCCTCGGCACCGGGCTCGACCTCGAAGCCTCGGCGCGGAAGGCCCTGGAGGCCAGGGCGCAGCCCGCCGTGGTACCGGACGAGGCGGTGCTCGCGAAGCTCCGGGCGGCCGGGCGGCAGCGCCCCGACGACGGCCCGAACATCTGGTGCGAGCTGTACGGGTTCCTGGACCTCGGCTACAAGATCCACCTGAATTCCTACGCGGTGGAGATGGTCACCAGCGCGGCCTCCGCCCTGGAGAAAGTCCTCGGCGACGCCGTGGAGGATTTCCCGGAACTCGACGCGATGTTCATCCCGCTGCTCGCCTACATTTACGCCGAGGGTGAGGCGATCGGCGAGGTCGGCCAGATCAACGGCTCGGTGGTCCTCATCGGAGTGATCCCCGACCCGTTCCCGGTCCCTTATCCCGACGAGTAGGATCCGGGCGCCGCGGTGCCGGTGCGGTGCAGTGTGGTTCCGTGCGGTGTAGCGGTGCGGTGGTACGGGAACGGCCGCCGTCTCCCCTCCGGGGGGCGGCGGCCGTTCCCGTGTCCGTGGTCCCCCGCTCCGTCAGGGGCGCCGTGCGGGATCCGTGGCGCGGGCCGCGCCGGCGCCGTCCGCCTCCGGGGCGGCCTCGGACCCCGGGACGGATGCGGCCGCCGGTGACTTGGGGGCCCGGGGGGCTGCGGAGCCGCGGCGGGACACCGCGACCCCCGCCAGGCAGAGGGCGCCGCCGAGGAGGGTGAGCCAGGCCGGCACCTCGCCCAGCAGGATCCAGCTGAGCAGGACCACGATGGCGGGGACCGCGTAGGTGGTGGCGCCCAGCTTCGCGGCGGGCATCCGGGTCAGGGCGTAGGTCCAGGTGGTGAACGCGAGGGCGGTCGGGACCACACCGAGGTAGACCATGTTGAGGGTGGCCGAAAGCGGCGCTTCCGGCACCTCCGCGACGAGTCGGCCCGCGAAGGGCAGGCAGGCGACGGTGCCGACGAGGCAGGCGTACGCGGTGACCTGGAGCGGGGAGCCGAAGGAGAGCGCGGGCTTCTGCGCGATGACCCCCGTCGCGTAGGCCACGGCGGCCAGCAGGCAGAGCACCACGCCGAGCACCGAGGTGGAGCTCCCCTCGCCCGCCTCCCCGCCGGAGCCGCCCGCCGCGGACATGGACAGGCCGACGACCACGGCTCCCGCGAAGGAGACGCCCATGCCCGCCAGCAGCGGGCGCGGCAGTCCCTCGCCCAGCAGCCGGGCGGCCATCAGGGCCATGAGGAGGGGGCCGACGTTGACGAGCAGGGCCGCCGTGCCCGCGTCCACCAGGCGTTCGCCCCAGTTCAGCATCACCGTGTAGCCGCCGAACCAGACGAGTCCGGACACCAGGATGCCCCGCCACGCACCACGCGGCGGGACGCCCTCGCGGCGGATCAGGAGCAGCAGGGCGAGCACCACGGAGGCGGTCAACAGCCGCCCGAGGGCCAGGGCCCCCGGGGAGTAGGCCGCGCCCGCGCTGCGGATCGAGACGAAGGCGGAGGCCCAGGCCAGCACCGTGAAGGTGACGGCGCCGAGGGTCAGGGCACGGGCGGGCGGCGACGGCCGGAAGCGGGGTCCCATGCTCCTCACCCTAGGACCGTGACACTTCGGCGTCCACCGAAATAATCAGGGGTGTGGCGGCACCCCGCGTGCGGCGGACGAGAAGGCGCCGGCTGCGGTCGGGCCCACTTCCGCCAGGCCCACTTCCGCCAGGCCCGGTCCGGTCAGGCTCACTCCGGTCAGGCCCAGTCCCCCGGGCCGATCCCGAGCAGATCCGCGAAGGCCCGCTCCCCCTCGGCCGTGACCAGCAGGCCCCGGCCGCCGGTCTCCGAGCGACGGACCCAGCCCTCCGCCAGCGCCTTGGCGCAGAAGCGGGCCCCGAGCAGTCCGCCGAGGTGGCGGCGGCGCTCGGTCCAGTCCAGGCAGGAGCTCACCGGGCGGCGACGGCCCGCCGGGGTCAGGTCCAGCCCGGCCGTGGCGCACCACTCCCGACCGGCGTCGGTCAGCTCGAAGACGCCGTCGGCACGCAACAGCCCCCGGTCGGCCATGGCCCCGGTCACGGCCATGCCCAGACGTCCCGCGAAGTGGTCGTAGCAGGTCCGGGCGCGCGCCAGCGGGTCCGGGGCGGAGACCACGGGCACCGTGTACGGGGCGTCCCGGTCCGGGATCGCGTGCGAGGCGAGCACGTCCACGAGGCGGGCGGTCGCGGCGTCGGCGATCCGCACGTACTGGTGCCTGCCCTGCCGTTCCGTCACGCAGATGCCCGCCTCGATGAGCCTGGCCAGGTGGCCGCTGACGGTGGAGGGCGCGACCTGCGCGATCCGCGCCAGCTCGCCGGCCGTCCAGGCTCGCCCCTCCAGGAGGGCCAGGCAGAGCGCGGCCCGGGTCTCGTCCGCCAACGCCCCGGCCAGCTGCGCCAGCCGGGCGGCGGGAGCGGTACGGGACCCCCGATCGGCCCCGGTGTCCGATGCGGTGTTCGATCCGGAGTCGGGTCCGGAGTCGGGTCGGGGCTCGGATCCGGTGCCGGGAGCGGCGGCGCCACGCTGCGGAGTCATGCCCTCAGGGTGCCTGAACCCTTCGCTGTTTGGCGAACGGTCCCGGGGTGGCGCGCCCCGTGCCTCGACGGTGTCACGGGGGGTGTCACGGGGGTCAGTCCCGGGCCGGGAGCTCCTCCAGAGCGGCCACCGTGCGACCGCCACGGACCACCGGCAGGCCCCGGACCAGCCGGTCGACGAGGCGTGCGTGGCTCAGGCCCGATCCGTCGAGGCGCTCCTCGTCCCCGTCCTCACCGTGCCCACCGTTCGTACCGTCCGGGGCGGCGAGGACCTCCGGGACCAGGAGCGCGGAGAGCGCGGCGGCGGGGTCCGGGTCCGCGACGGCCGGTCCGTACCCGCCGGGGCCGAGGTCGACGTAGTCGGGAACCAGGGGCCGGCCGCGGAGCGTGCCGCCGATCTCGGGCAGGAACTCGTCCCAGCACACCGCGACGGTGGCCCGCAGGTCCCCCAGGACCTCGACGTACTGCTCGGTGGAGTCCCCGAGGAATGCCTCGACTTCGAGGTTGCCCTGCACGAGGAGGCGGGAGCTGCCGCTCAGCACGAGGTTGGCGGCCTTCAGGTCGCCGAGGACTATCAGGGAGGGGCTGCCGTGGTCGAGGTTGAGTATGTTGCCGTCGACGTGGAGGTCGCCGTCGATGACGTACCCGGAGACCGCGCCGTCGATCCCCTCGTACTGGGGCCGTCCCCCGGCTTTGATCCACGGGTTGAGGTGGCGGTACTGGTGGTCGTCGAGCCACAGCGACCCGGACAGCGCGGCGGGGCCGGGGTGCAGGATGTACTCGTCCTCGTCGAGGTTCCCGTAACAGTCCGCGGGGAAGCCGCGCCGCTCGAACAGCTCGGCCGTCTCGGCCCAACTCAGGTAGATCGTCTCCATCCCCGCACCCTAGACGCCCCCACGGACACCCCACCGCCCCGGGGAGCCCGGGGGAAGGACCCGCAGCAGCTCCCACAAGGGCCGCCCGCCCGCGGCCCATTCGGCGAGGAGTCGGCGGTCCACCAGGTGGAGGCGCTGGGAGCGGGCGAAAACGGTGGCGTCGGCAGTGATCCGGCCGTTCGTCAGCATGACCAGGACGTCGCCGTGATGGACCTGGCGGCCGGTGCCGTTCAGGACCTGGAGAGCTGGCGTGCCCACGGGTTTCCCGGACCAGCCGTCCCTTCGGTGCTTGCACTGGATCACCCAGAGCCGTCCATAGGGGTCGGTGGCCTTGACGTCGGCGCCGTTGTCCCCGCGGCCGCCCACCTGACGGGCGTCCGCGCAGCCGTCACGGCGCATGAGGTCACGGACGGCGAACTCGAAGGCACGGTGGTCCAGGGCGTCGAGCTGCCCGACTGCGTAACGCAGTGCGCTCGCCCGGACCCGCTCCCGGCGCGCGGCCTCGCGGCGGCGCCGGAGCAGGGCACCCGCCGCGACGGCAGCCACGAGCAGAACGGCAGCCACCGTCCACGGGTGCTCGGCCGCCCAGCGCAGGGCGGACGCGGTCAGGCTGAGGAGGACCGCTGCCGACACAACGGCGAGACCCACGTCCCCGGAGGCCCACGGGCGTTCTCGTCGTCCCCCTCGGCCGCGCGGTGTCGTGCGCCGCCGGGCCGGACGGCGGGAGCGGGGTCGGTGCGGGACCGGCCCGGGGGCCGGGCGCCCATCGCGAGGAGTGCGGGCACGGTGGACGCTCACAGCCGCATCCCGCCCACGCTGTCGACGAGTTGGCCGAGGAGGTCGCTGATGCCGCGGCCGATGGCCGTGGGCGCGAGGACCACGCCGAGGGCCAATACGATGAGGACGGTGAAGCGTTCGTCGGCCCGGCTCCGCGCCTGCGTGCGGCGACGCAGCCGCAGGACCACGATGACGAGCAGCAGTACCGCCAGGTCGATCGTCAGCACGCGGCAGTCCCCCCCGGAAGTCCCGTGGGGCGGCGGACCGCCGCCCCGTACCTCCTGTGTAGCCGTGGGGCGCGGCTCCCGAGGGGGTATCGCCCGCTTTGGCGGCATCCCGGCGGGACAGGCCGGATCCACGGGGACGGGCGTTCGAGCAACGCGGGAGGGGGTGTCACACCCGTGGCCGCCGAGGACCACCGCGAACCGGGCGCCACCTGTGGCCACCGCGGCCCGGGAGGCCCATGGGGCTCCCGGGCGGTGCGGGGCCGGCGGTAGGCGGGGGGCGGGCGCGGGGCTCGGGCCGGGGTGGCGGGTGTTACGGGGTGTTCGTGGCCCCCGTCGCTTCCGACGCCTCGCGCGTGATGCGCTCGAACTGGGCGGCCATGGCCTCCGACAGGGCCTGGGCGGCGCTGAGCGGGCGGACCATCACGGTGAACTCGTCGATCCGGCCGTCCTCGTCGAAGTGCAGGAAGTCGCAGCCCTCGATCTGCTTGCCGGCCACGGTGGCCCGGAACACCAGGGCGTGGTCGCGGGCATCGGGTTCCCCGATCTCGCGGACGTAGTGGAAGTCCTCGAAGACCCGCATCACGGCGCGCAGGATCGCCGCGGTGACGGGCTTGCCCGGGTACGGCTTGAAGGCGACCGGGCTGGTGAAGACGACCTCGTCGGCGAGGAGTTCCTCGATCGCGACGTGGTCCCGGTTCTCGACGGCGGTGCGGAAGGGGTGCACGGCTCTCCCTGTTTTTGCAACAAGTTGAATAATGCCTTCAGAGCCTAGGCCGCCGGACCGGATCGGCCAAGCCCCCACCCCCCGCTTCCGGTCATACTGGCGCCATGGACGACCTCGTGGAGTTCCTGCGCGCCCGCCTCCGCCAGGACGCGGAAGACGCTCGTACCGCCGCCGTGGACGGCAGTTGGGCGGCGGCCCGGGTGATGGCCCAGGCCCATGCCGCCCGGCTGCTGGTGGACGCCTCCGTCGCCGACTGTCCACCGGAATGCGCGACCGGCCGGGGACACGGCTTCGGCCGCGCCTGCGCCCTGCACCGGATGGGGCCCGTGCACGAGGAGGACGGGCAGCGCTGGCTGTACGACGACACCGGCGCCCGCTTCCCGGTGCCACCGGTCACCACGGAGTGGACCCTGCGCGTCCTGGCCCTGCCGTACTCCGCCCACCCGGACTACCGGAGCCACTGGCGCCCCTGATCCCTCCTGCCCCGACGCCCCGCCCCACCGGCGCACCGCGCCCGCCGCGGGCCGGGCGTCGCGGTCAGGCTCCCGGGCCGGTGCCCGGCGGACCCGGCGTCCCCGTCTCCCGGCGGTGGTCGAGCCAGCCGCGGCTGAGGTCGTCCCAGACGAGTTGGTAGCGCGCGAAGAGCCCGTCGATCCGCTCGACGGTCAGCTCCTCCGGCGGGGTGGTCGCCAGCAGGTAGGCGAGGTCGTCGGCGAGCCGGTGGAAGCGGTACTGGGCCTCCTCCATCAGCACCGCCCGCGACCGCCAGTCGAAGAACGGCTCGACGGCCCCGAGCAGCGTCACCACCGCCACGCAGGCCAGCGCCAGGTCCGCCCAGGCGTTGAGGTCCTGGAGCCCCAGGATGACCGTGGACGCCGCCGACAGCACCAGGCTCGCCACCTTCGTGGCCGAGGCCCGCCGGCCGAAGCGCCGCTTCTTGCCCCGGGCGTACGCCGTCCCCTCCCGCAGCCGCTCCGTCAGGAACACGGCCGCCTCACGAGAGCCGGGTACGGGGCCTGGCGCGGCCCCGGGCCCGGTCTCCCCACCGGGCTCCCCGCTCGGCCCGCCCCGACCCGTCCCGCCGCGCGCCCCACCCTCGGTCCCACCGCCCGTTCCGTTCACCGTGCCGATCTCCGTGCCGTTCACCGTTCCGGTCTCCGGACCTCCGCCCGTGCCCACCGACGCGCCCCTCCCGTACCCCTCACCCCTCGCGGACCGCCGACCGCCCCGCTCCCCCGCAGACGCGACGCCTCCCGACGCGGTTCCGCCGCGGCGCGCGCCCACCCGTCCCGCCGGCCGGCCGTCCCGCCGGCCGCTCACACGTCCCGCCACCCGCCGGAGCCCGATCTTCCACAACTCCCCTCGAAATCGCGGTGAATTCGTCCCCCGAGGACAGAACCGATCCGGCCCGCACGGCGTGATAGGGGGCGACCGGATTGGCATGCCCAGAGACGGGGGTCCACGGGTGGGACGTACATCGAAGGCGGGGACGGTGGCGCTGGCCGCCGCGGTCGTCGGAGCACTGGTCGCGGGGACGGCTCCGGCCGGTGCGCAGGACGGCCGCTCCCCCGGGAGCCAGGGTGGCAAGGGGAGCGCGAGCCGCGCCGCCGGCGGGGTCGACGGCAAGGGCGTCGTCCGGGGGAAGGCCGCCCGGTCGACGGTGGTCACGCTGGTCACCGGGGACGAGGTGGTCCTCGGCGGGGACGGCAAGGTGGTGCGGATCGACCGCGCCGCGGGCCGGGAGGGCATCGTCTTCACGGTGCGGCGCGAGGCGGGCCGTACGTACGTGATCCCGCAGGACGCGCAGCGCCCGCTGGCCGACGGGGTGGTGGACCGGCGGCTGTTCGACGTGACGCGGCTGGTCGCGGACGGGTACGACGACGCGCGCCGCAGCACCCTGCCGCTGATCGTCGGCTACCGGAAGGACGCCCGGTCGCGCGAGTCCTTCGCCGCGTTCCGGGGGGTGCTGGACCGGACGGCCCGCGAGCGCCGGACGCTGTCCGCGGTGGACGGCGAGGCGTTCACGGCTCCGAAGGGCGGTACGGCCGCGCTGTGGGCGGCCGTCGCGGGTCCGGTCGGGGCCGGGACGGGGGCCCGTACGGGGGCCGCGTCCGCCGCCGGCGGGGCGATCGCGCACCTGTGGTTGGACGGACGGGTCAAGGCCGCGCTGGACAAGAGCGTGCCGCAGATCGGGGCGCCCTCGATGTGGCAGGCCGGGTACACCGGCAAGGGCGTGAAGGTGGCCGTCCTGGACACCGGGATCGACCAGACGCACCCGGACCTGAAGGGCCTGGAGATCGCGGAGAAGAACTTCAGCGACTCCGCCGACGGCAAAGACCGGCACGGGCACGGCACGCACGTGGCGTCCACCATCGCCGGGTCCGGGGCGAAGTCCGGCGGCCGCTACAAGGGCGTGGCCCCGGACGTGCGGCTGATCGACGGCAAGGTGCTCAGCGACGACGGCTGGGGCACCGACTCCGACATCGTCGGCGGCATGGAGTGGGCCGTCGAGCAGGGCGCGAAGATCGTCAGCATGAGCATCGGCGGGGGTGACGACGCGGGCGTGGACCCGAAGGAGGAGGCCGTCGCCCGGCTCTCCGCGAAGGCCCTGTTCGTGATCGCGGCCGGCAACAACGGCAGCGAGCCGGGCCGGGGCACCATCGCCTCGCCGGGCAGCTCGCCCGCGGCCCTGACCGTGGGCGCGGTGGACAAGCAGGACCGGCTCGCGGAGTTCTCCAGCCGCGGCCCGACCGCGGCGGGGGTGGCCAAGCCCGACATCACCGCCCCGGGCGTGGACATCATGGCCGCGCAGTCCACCCAGGGGCACGTGCCGCCGGGCAGCACCGGCTACGTGTCGATGTCCGGGACCTCCATGGCCACCCCGCACGTGGCGGGGGCCGCCGCCCTGCTGCTCCAGCAGCATCCAGACTGGTCGGGGGCGCGGGTCAAGGCGCTGCTGACGGGTGCCTCGAAGGCCGTGTCGGCGCTGAACCCGTACCAGCAGGGCGCCGGCCGGGTGGACCTCACCCGCGCGCGCACCGCCACGGTGGTCTCCGAACCGGCCCTGGTCGACTTCGGCACGCAGCTGTGGCCGCACGCCGACGACACCCCGGTGGTGAAGACCCTGACGTACCGGAACCTCGGCAAGCGGTCGGTGAAGCTGCGGCTGAGCGTGGCCGGGACGGACCCGGCGGGTCGTCCGGCGCCGGCCGGGACCTTCGTGCTCGCGGACCCGCAGCTGACGGTGCCCGCGGGCGGCACGGCGAGGACCACCGTCACGGTCGACACCCGCAAGGGCACCCTGGACGGGACCCTCGGCGGCACGGTGACGGCGTACGGCACCGACCAGTCGGTGCGGACCCCGCTGGTCGCGGTCCGCGAGTCGGAGGCGTACGACGTGACCTTCCGGCACCTCGACGAGACGGGCGCCGGCGCGGCCTCGTACGCGACGGCCGTGATGTGGCCCACCCCGAACGGGGTGCGGCGGGTCGACCTGCCGCTGCGGGCCGGTGGTTCGGTCGTGCACAGGCTGCCGAAGGGGACCTACCTGGTGGAGTCCCTGGTGTACAGCCCCGGGAGCGGGAACCGCACGGCCGCGCTCGTACAGCCGGCGCTGAAGGTCACCGGGAAGACCTCGGTGACGCTGGACGCCCGCGTGGCGAAGCCGCTCGCGGTGACCGCGCCGGACGCGACCGCGCAGCGGGTGTCCGCCGTCATGGGCTACGACGCCCCCGCCGCCTGGGTGGGCACCTCCTGGGTGATCGACGGGGCCACCCGCTTCGCCACGGCCGGGTTGGGCGCGGAATCCCCGGGTCTGCAGGCCCAGTACCACGGCCTCTGGAAGACGCCCGGCGCGGCGGGGACCGCCACCGACTACCGGTTCGCCTTCCTCCGCAGGGGCACCTTCTTCACGGGCCTCAGCCGGGCCGTGACCCGCGCCGAACTCGCCGAGGTCAAGCTGGCGATGGGCGCCTCGGTGAGCGCGAAGGGAGTGGTGCACGCCACCCCGTACACGGAGGGCTTCGGGGTGGGCATGCACCCGCCGATCGAGGCGAGCCTGCCGCTGAGCCGCACCCAGTACGTCAACACGGCCGGGGTGTCGTGGGACTGGAGCGCGGCGCAGCTCAACGCCGCCGGTGAGGAGGTCACCGGGCATTACGTGCCGATGGCCGCGTACACGGCGGGCAAGCGGTACGCGCTGACCTTCAACACCGGTGTGTTCGGGCCCGACCTGTCCGGTGGCGATCAGGGTGCGTACCGGTACGGCGACCGGCTGGACGCGAACGTCTCGCTGTTCGCGGACGGCAGCGGACACGAGGGCTACGCCCAGGCCACGGGCTTCAGCCGGTTGGAGTCCGGCGGTCGGATCATCGCCGAGTACGACTCCCCCGGTTACGTGGGCGCCGAGGTGCCCGCCGCCTCGGCCGCGTACCGGCTGACGATGGAGGGGAAGCGGCCCGCCGCCGACGCCACCATCGGGACGAAGGTGGCGGCCGTCTGGACCTTCACCTCGGCCCGGCCCTCCGGGGACCAGCAGGTGAAGCTTCCGTTGTCCACGGTGCGACTGTCGCCGGCGCTGAGCCTGAACGGGACCGCCCCCGCGGGCGGCACGCTGAAGGTCCCGCTGTTCGTGGGCGGGCCGGCCGCGGCCCCGGGCAAGGTGGCCTCGCTCGCGGTGAGCGTGTCCTTCGACGGCGGGACCACGTGGAAGGCGCTGACGGTGGCCACCGACGCGGCGGGGGCGCGGTCGGTGACGGTGGTGCACCCGGCGGCGGCGAAGACGACGGCGTTCCGGGTGGACCTGAAGGACACCTCCGGGAACACCCTCCGCACCACCTTCTCGGACGCCTACCGCCTGGCGCCCTGAGGTCGCAGCGGCACCGTGGGGTGCCGGTGGGGGTGTGAGGGCTGACGGGAACGGGCCCCGGATCTTCGGATCCGGGGCCCGTTCCCGTGGCGCGCGTCCGGGCCGGGCGGGCCGCCCGGCCCGGTCGGTGTGCGGCGGGCTGCCCCGGTGGTCAGCGGGCCCGCCCGGTGGTCGGCGCGGTCGCGTGGGCTCGGGCGGGGTCGGGTGGACTCGGGTGGGGTCGACCCCCTTCGGCGGCGGGCCGGAGGTCGTGGGCGCGGACGGTGAGGACCAGGCCCTCAGCGGTGACCGTCACGGCCGTCGGCGTGAGGCGGGGCGCGGGCGCTTCCGCGTCGGCGGTGCGGTCGGCCAGCGCGGTGCGGACCCGCTCCGTGAGGGGGGCCGGGGCGGGGGCGCCGAAGAGGGTCGCCCCGGTGAGGGTGAAGGTCGGGCGGCCGTCGTCTCCGAGGGCGGGGCGCACGGAGGCGGTGAGCGCGCCGCCGGGGCCGAGCCCGATCCGGAGGGTGCCGCCGGTGGGGTCGGGGACCACGGAGGTGACCTCGACGGGGCCTCCGGAGCCGGCCAGTCCGGCGCGGAGGGTGTCGGCGGGCGCGGTCAGGGTGCCCGTGACGGCGCCCACGGCGGCCCCGGCCTCCGTCCCGAAGCGGAGGTCCTCCAGGGTGAGGTCGGCCCGGACCCCTTCGAACCGTCCGAACCGGACGTCGTCGGCGGTGACGTGGGCCCGCTCGGCGCGGTCCCGGGCCAGGGCGGCGAGTCCGGAACCGGCGAGCCGCACGTCGCCGTCGCCGAGGACCGGGCGCAGGGCTTCGGCGACGCGGTGCTCGATGAGCCGGCCCGCCACGGTCTCGGCGGTGTACCAGGCCAGGAGGAGGGCGAGGACGACGGCGAGGGCGCGGAACACGAGCCTGCGGCGGCGGGGGCGCGGGTGCGGTCGCCCACCGCGGGGGCGGGTGACGGCCGCACGGTCGGGATCGCGGTCGGTAACGCGCTCGGGGTCGGGGCCGCTGGTCCGTGCGGCGGTGGATGGGGTGCGGGCCCTCATGCGCGGGCCTCCCGGGTGCCCGTGCCGGTACCGGTTCCCGTACCGGTGTCGGCATAGGTGTCGGTGTCGGTGGTCCGCCCCGGGGCCCGTTCCGGGGCCTCCTCGGACGGTTCCGGAGGGCCCTCCGGGTCGAGGCGGGGGAGGACGCGGTCCAGCCAGGCGGGGAGCCACCAGTTGGCGCGACCCATGAGGGTCATGGTCGCGGGCACCAGCAGGAGCCGGACCACCGTGGCGTCGAGGACGACGCTGACCCCGAGGCCGAGGGCGAGCATCTTGACCACCGTGTCGCCGGACAGCAGGAAGGCCAGGAAGACGCTGGTCATGATGAGGGCCGCGCAGCTGATCACGCGGGCCGTGGAGGCCAGGCCGAGGGCCACGCTGTCGCCGTTGTCGTGGCCGGCGAGCCAGTGCTCGCGGATCCGGGAGAGCAGGAAGACCTCGTAGTCCATGGAGAGTCCGAAGACGATGGCGAACATCATCATGGGGACGTACGACTCCACGGGGACGGTCTCGTGCACGCCGAGCAGGGAACTGCCCCAGCCCCACTGGAAGACGGCGACGACCACCCCGAAGGAGGCGCCGATCGAGACGAGGTTGAGCAGGGCGCTGGCCCGGCAGGCCGAGGTGCTGAGTCGGCTGCCGCGGGTGGCCGGGGTGCTCTCCGACGGGGAGCCGGTGGTGGCGGAGGCGGCCGGGCTGGGCATCGCCGTGATGGACCCCTCGGGCACGCTCCGCGGCCCGGCCGCGGCGGCCGTGTCCACGGCCCAGCGGGACCGGCTGCTGACGGGCCGCCCGCTGTCGGCGGAGGGCACCCTCGACGGCCGGCGGGTGCTGGTCGAGGGATGGACCGGACGGGGCGGGGCGGTGGTGCTGACACGGTCCACGGCCGAGGTGGACGCCGCCGCGTCCCGGCTCCGCCGGAACCTGCTGCTGCCCCTCGGCGCGGGCCTGGCCGGCGCCGCGCTGGCGGGCTGGTTCCTGGCCCGCCGACTGGCCCGCCCCCTGACCCGCGCCGCCGAGCTGGCCCGGAGCCTCGCCCGGACCCGGACCCGGAGCGGAACGAGAACCGAAAACGGAAGCATGAGCGGAACCACGTACGGAGACGGGAGCGGGAGGGTGCCGGAGCATCCGCACGCCCTCCCGGAACCGCCTCCGACGCACCCGGCACCGGGCCCCGCCACGACCACGGACCGCGGCCCCGCCGAGGTCGCGGAGCTGCACCGGGCCCTGCTGCTGCTCGACGAGGCCCTGGAGCGGAGCGAGGACCGGCAGCGGGTCTTCCTCATGTCCGTCTCGCACGAGATCCGCACGCCGCTCACCACGCTCAGCGGCTACGCCGAGGCGCTGTCCGACGGTGTCATCCCGGCGGATCGGGTCCCCGCGACGGGTGCCCTGATGCTGCGGGAGGCCGGACGACTGGACCGGTTCCTGCGCGATCTGCTCGACCTGGCCCGGCTGGAGGCGGTGGACTTCCGCCTCGACCCCGGACCCACGGACCTGGCCGCCCTGGTCGGGTCGGCGGCGGAGACCTGGCGGGACCGGTGCGCCCGCCGGGGCGTCGTCCTGCGCCTGGAACGGCCCGAACCGCCGGTCGCGATGACCGTCCGGACCGACGGGTTCCGCGTACGGCAGCTGCTGGACTGCCTGCTGGAGAACGCCCTGCGCGTCACGCCCGAGGGAGCCCCGGTGGTCCTCGCGGTGGCGTCGCGGGCTCCGTCGGCGGGTGGCGGGGCGGTCCTCCAGGTACGGGACGGCGGGCCCGGCCTGACAGAGGAGGACGTGGCGGTGGCCTTCGAGCGGGGCGCCCTCCACGACCGGTACCGGGGGCTCCGTCCGGGGGGCAGCGGTCTCGGCCTCGCCCTCGCGCACCGCCTCGCGGGCCGTCTCGGCGCCGTCCTCACCCTCACCGGTCACGGGCCGGAGGGCGGGGCCGCCTTCACCCTGACCGTACCCGCCGAGTTGCCCACCGACCTGCCCGGCGACCTCCCGGATCCGCCCCGTGGGACCGCCGTGCGGTGAGGGAGGCCACACCCCGCGGCGCCACCCCCGCGTCGTTCCGCCCCTTCCCGGCCGGTTACGGTTTTGGCGGTAGATCGACCAGTGCCGGTCGGCCGCACCCCGGCCCGCCGCGCACCAGTCCGGCCGTCCGCCCTTGACGACCGGGCCGTCCCACTCCGTCCTGCGAGGAGAACAGCCCGTGGAGAGCCAGAGCCGCACCGCGCTCATCGAAGACCTGATGGGACGTTTCGCGCACGTGCCCCGGGAAGCGGTCATCAAGGAGGACCTGCTGCGGGGCGGCATGGCCTTCGACGAGTCCGCGCTGAGCGGCACGGCGAACGGCGGGGCCGGCGACGTCAAGCCGAAGTCGTACTTCATCTTCTCCTTCGACCACCGCACCCTCCCCGAGCTGGGCGCGGCCGCGCTGAACCGCCCGCCGGAGGAGATCGTCCTCACCGGCGGCCCCTACGACCTGCGGCGGACGGTCGTCTCGGTCCGGGTCAACCCCGACTCCCCCTACGTGGTCCGCGGGGACGAGGAGGGCCGCCTCGGCCTGTACCTGGACGGGGCCCGGATCTCCGACGTGGGCCTGCCGCCGATGCCCGAGTACTACCGGCACACCCTGTCGAACGGGAAGTCGGTGATGGAGGTCGCGCCCACCATCCAGTGGGGCTACCTCATCTACCTGACGGTGTTCCGGGTGTGCCAGTACTTCGGCGCGAAGGAGGAGTGCCAGTTCTGCGACATCAACCACAACTGGCGCCAGCACAAGGCGGCGGGCCGCCCCTACACCGGTGTGAAGCCGGTGGAGGAGGTGCTGGAGGCCCTGGAGATCATCGACCGGTACGACACCGCCGGCATCTCGCGGGCGTACACGCTGACCGGCGGCTCCATCACCTCGCAGGTCGGCGGGCGCGACGAGGCCGACTTCTACGGGCAGTACGCGCAGGCCATCGAGGAGCGCTTCCCCGGCCGGTGGATCGGCAAGGTCGTGGCGCAGGCCCTGCCGCGGGACGCCGTGCAGCGCTTCCACGACCACGGCGTCCGCATCTACCACCCCAACTTCGAGGTGTGGGACCGGCGGCTGTTCCAGCTGCACTGCCCGGGCAAGGAGCGGTACGTCGGCCGCGACGAATGGCACCGGCGCATCCTGGACTCGACCGAGATCTTCGGCCCGCGCAACGTCATCCCGAACTTCGTGGCGGGCATCGAGATGGCCGAGCCCTTCGGTTTCACCAAGGTGAGCGAGGCCATCGAGTCGACCACGGAGGGGCTGCGGTTCTTCATGTCGCACGGGGTGGTGCCGCGCTTCACCACCTGGTGCCCGGAGCCGACCACCCCGCTGGGCAAGGCCAACCCGCTGGGCGCCCCGCTGGAGTACCACATCCGGCTGCTGGAGGCGTACCGGGCGACGCTGGAGGACTTCGGCCTCAGCTCCCCGCCCGGGTACGGGCCGGCGGGTCCGGGGCGCGCGGTGTTCTCGGTCAGCTCCTTCATGGACAGCCTGGAGGGCCTGGAGGCCCCGGAGACCGGCGACACCCCGCCGACTCCCTCGGGCACCGGCCCGGCCACGACCGCCTGACGGCCCGCCCGGCCCGCCCGGCCCCGCGGCCCGACGCGCGGCGGGGCCGGCGATGCCCGGCCCCGCTCCGTGGCCCCGCCGTGCCCGGCACCCGCCCGTGTCCGCCGCCGGTACCCGCCCCCCATGTCCGCCGTTCGGGTGAAGGGGCGGGCGGGGGCGGCCGGAGCTCCGCCGCACGGGCCCCGGGCCGGGGGCCGTCGTGCCACGATGGCCCGTGCCCATCCTCGAGGATCGGAGTTCCGGTGGCCGGTGAACACGGGACGGAGCCCCGCGACGCGATCGTCGTCGGCGCCGGAATGGCGGGCCTGGCCTGCACAGCGGACCTGCTGGAGGCGGGCCTGCGCGTCACCCTCCTCGAAGGCTCCGACGGGGTCGGCGGCCGGGTGCGCACCGACCGGCGGGACGGCTTCCTCCTCGACCGCGGTTTCCAGGTGTTCAACACCGCCTATCCGCAGGTCAAACGACGGATGCGACTGCGCCCCCTGCGGCTGCGCCCCTTCACCCCCGGGGTCCTCGCGCACACCCCTTCGGGTCCCGTGCGCCTCACCGACCCGACCCGACGGCCCCGCGAGGCGGCCGCCCTGCTGCCGGGCCGGGCCCTCTCGGCCCGCGACCTCGCCGCCCTGGCCGCGCTCTCCCTGCGGGACGCCCTGCCGCCCGTCCGCACCCTCAAGGACCGGCTCCCCGACCACACCACCGCCGCCGCCCTCCGCCGCGCCGGGCTGAGCGGGACCGCCGTGGACGGACTCCTGAAGCCCTTCCTGGCGGGGGTGTTCCTGGAGGACGAGCTGGAGACCTCCGCCCGCTACTTCCACCTGGTGTGGCGCAGCATGGCCCGCGGCACCCTGTGCCTGCCTTCCGAGGGGATCGGCGCCGCCCCGGCCCAGCTCGCCGGCGCCCTCCCGGCCGGGACCCTCCGCCTGGAGAGCCCCGTCGCCGAACTCACCGAGTCGGGGGTGCTCCTCTCCGACGGCCGCGAGCTGCCCGCGGCGGCGGTGGTCGTGGCCACGGACGCCTGGTCGGCCGCCCGGCTGCTGCCCGGCCTGGAGGTCCCGGCGCAGCGCACGGCCACCACGTACTACCACGCCGCGGAACGGGCCCCGCTGGCCGAGCCGGTGCTGCTGACCGACAGCACCCTGACCGTCGTCAACACCTGCGTGCTCAGCGCGGTGAACCCGGACTGCGCGCCGCCCGGCACCGCCCTGGTGTCCTCCACCGTCCTCGGACCGGACGGTCCGGGACGGGAGGACACGGTGCGGCGCCGGCTGGCCGAGCTGTACGGAACCGACACCTCGGGTTGGGAGTTGGTCGCGCGCTGTCCCGTCCCCGGGGCACTGCCGGCGATGCCGCCGCCGTGGCCGCTGTCCCGGACCGCCCGCTTCTCCCGCGGCCGGTACGTGTGCGGGGACCACCGGGCCACCGGCTCCGTACAGGGCGCGCTGGCCTCCGGTGCCCGGGCGGCCCGCGAACTCCTCGCGGACCTCCGCAGCCGCTGACGACAGGCTCTAGGGCGCGGTGGCGCGGGGCAGTCGTTCGGCCACGCCGTCCGCGAGGCGTTCCACGTCCTTGCGCAGGAACGGCGCGACCAGCCGGGCCACGCCCTTGAAACGGAACACCGCCTCGTAGGTCAGCTCGGTGGTGCCGTCCGGCAGGGCGCGGAACCGCATGTCGTCGCGGACGGCCACGGTCCGGTTCTCTCCGGTGAAGAGCAGCCGGTCCGGCTCCCGGACCGCGAGCCGGTAGTCCACGTCGCTGGTGCGCCCTCGGAAGCGCGAGGTGTTGCGCCAGCGGGCACCGGGCTCGATCGGGGCGCCGGGCGGGGGCTCGTCGAGGCGGACGCAGGAGACGGTGGCGGGGTCCCAGTCCCGGGCGTTCCCGAAGTCCGCGAGGTGGTCCACGGCGGAGGCGAGGGGCCGCGGGACGACCATCGTGCGGCGTACCCGGATCATCGGCGTGCTCGGTTCATGGTGGCTCCCGCAGTCATCGTGGCTCCCGTCATCGTGGCTCCCGCCATCGTGGCCTCCGTCATGGTGGCCTCCGTCATGGTGGCTCCCGGAGGGCCGGTCGGGGCGGCGGCCCGCCCCGGTCACGTCGGGGCGTCTGCCCCGTCCACCCGGTCTTCCACCCCGGCGCCGGCCGCGGATGCGCCCGGGTGGTGCCGGACGTGTCGGTGGCCCTGCTCCGGGAAGTCCGGCGGGAAGGCGGGCAGGAGGCCGTCGAGGGCGTACCCGCACTTCTCCGCGACGCGGCAGGAGGCGAGGTTGCCCGCCTGGTGCAGCAGGTCGAGGCGACGCGGCCCGGTGTCCCCGAAGGCGGCGAACGCCCAGTCGGTGAGCGCTCCCAAGGCGCGGGCCGCGACCCCGCGCCCACGGGCGTCGGCGACGGTCCAGTACCCGACCTCGGCCGATGCCTTGCCCGGTGCGAGCCCCTTGAGGACGGCGTTGCCGACGAGCCGCGCCGGGGCGCCGCCCCGTCCGAACGCCTCGGGTCCGGATTCGAGGACGGCGAAGCCGAAACGGGTCCCCGCCTCACGGGTCCGCCGCTGATCGGCCACCCAGGCCAGCCCCTCCGCCGGGGTCTCCAGCGAGGTGACCAGCCACCGGCGCATCCCCGGGTCGCGCATGGCGTCGAGCAGGGCCGGGACGTCCTCCTCGCCCCAGGGCCGCAGGACCAGGCCGGGGACGCCACCGGCCCCGGGCGCGCGCAGTACCGGTTGTTCGATCACGGACCGACCGTACACAGGGCCCCGGGGACGGCCGGCGGGGTGCTGTTCCCCGCGCGGGGCCTCGACCCCCGACGCGCGGGGAAGGAGCACAGGGAACAGGGGATACGGGGGATACGGGGGATACGGGGGATACGGCGGAACAAGGGCAGGGGACACCGGACGATCGGGAGGCACCACCGTGACGGATTCCGGGCGAGCGGAACCGGACCCTCGACAGCGCGCACCGCAGGAACCCGGATTCGACACGTTCACCGACGCGCTCGACGGGGCGATGTACGTGGTCACCGTGGCGGCGGACGGGGAGCGGGCCGGTTGCCTGGTCGGTTTCGCCTCGCAGTCGTCGATCGATCCGCCGCGGTTCACGGTGTGGCTGTCCGTCGTGAACCACACCTACCGGGTGGCCCGGACCGCCCGCCACCTGACCGTCCACCTCCTCCACCCGGGGGACCGGGACCTCGCGGAGCACTTCGGCGGGCGGACCGGGGACGACGTGGACAAGTTCGCCGGGGTCGACTGGCGGCCCGGCCCGGAGGGCGGCCCGGTGCTGGAGCGGGCGTCCACCTGGTTCACCGGCCGGATCGAAGCGCTGCTCGACGGCCGGCCCGGCGACGGGGACCACGTCGGGTTCGTCCTGGCTCCGGTGGCCGTGTCACCCGCCGCACCCGGCGGACCGCGCCCGCCCCTGCGCTACCGGGACGTCCGCGACCTGCGGGCCGGCCACCCGGCCTGAAGACCTGGCGCCCTGAAGCCCTGAATCGCTGAAGCCCTGAATCGCTGAGGCCCTGGATCCCTGGATCCCTGGAGCCGACCGCCCGATGACCGGACGGTGACCGTCATGACCCCGGAGGTAATCGCGGCCCCCCACCGGCCCCTGCCAGGATGTGGTCCACGGCCCGCACCGGCGGGCCCGTCGCAAGGGGGAACGCCATGACCGCGTACGCCATCGGACTCATCCGTCCCGAGACCATGAACGAGGACATCCTCCGCTACATCGAGGGCATCCAGGCCACGATGGACCCCTTCGGCGGCCGTTTCCTCGTCCACGGCACGGAGGTCGAGGTCCTGGAGGGCCCTTTCCCCGGGACCGTCGTGATGATCGCCTTCCCCGACATCGAGCAGGCCCGCGCCTGGTACGCCTCGCCCGCCTACCAGGAGCTGCTGCCGCTGCGGACCGACCACATACCGGGCGAGATCATCCTCGTCGAGGGGGTTCCCGCCGGCTACGAGGCCGCGAAGACCGCCGCCGCCCTCCGCGAGGCCGCCGGGCTCTGACCCGCGGCTGCCCCGGCTGCCCCGGACGCTGCCCCGCGTCCGCCCCGTTCACTCCCCCGCCCGCTCCCCCCGCTCCCCCCACCGACTCCGCGGGCTCCGCGCGCCCCCCTCGCACCCCTGTGCACCCCCGCACACCGTGTCACGAGCAGTAGCGAACCCCTACCTTCGGTGACGGAAGGGTTCGCAGGGGCCGGCTGGTCCGGTGGGACGGAAGGAACGGGTACGAGGCATGGACGGGAACGGAATGCGGCGGATCGCGCGGGCGGCCGGAGCGGGGGCGGCGGCGGCCCTGCTCCTGGGGCTGGTGGCCCCCGGCACCGCCACGGCGGGCTCCGCGCGCGGGGTGCTGCTCATCGACGGGTCCGTGCGCACGGACCCCTCCGGCTGCCACCCGCTCGGGGACTACGCCCCCTCGGAGGTCACCAACCTCACGGACGAGACGGCGTTCGTGTGGTCGGGCCCGTTCTGCGACGGCCGGGTCACCGCGGCCGTGCTGCCGGGCCAGACCCTCCGCCCGGCTCCCGGCATGAGCCTCTACCTCTCCTGAGCGGCCGATTCGCGGGGCGTCACGGGGCGTCCTCCGTGCCGCCGGCCAGCCTCGGGGACACGTCCCTGGCGAAGTCGACGGCGGAGGAACAGTCGACGGTGCCGACCGGCTGGTCCTGGACGACAGCGGCGTAGCCATCGAGGGTGCGCCAGCTGACCTCGCACTGGAGGTCGTGCGTGTCCGCGTAGACCGCACCGGAGTCCAGGTCGGTCAGGTCGAGCTCGCTCGCGTCCTTCGGGGCCTTGCGGTCGGAGATCATCCGGAAGGGTGCCTTGGCGTAGGCGAGCGTCATCGAGCTGCGGTTGCCCGTCGTGGCCGGCCCCAGCCGCCAACTACAGGTCCGCACCTTCGCGGGGCCTTCGGTGAAGTCGTCGGGCTGCCCCACGCTGGTGAGGTGGTTGGCCTGGGTGAGGTCGTAGGTGGTGAGGTCGCAGGGGTCGCCGCTCCAGGCCGCCACCGTGTTCGTCGGTTCCGCTCCCCGCGCTCCCGTTCCTCCCTCGCCGAACGGGTTCGGGAACGACAGGGCGGCCCAGACGGCACCGCCGACGGCCAGCGCGGCGGACGCGGCCACCAGGGTCCGTCGGCGCCCCGGCCGGGGCGCGGTGGGCTCCTCGACCGTCGGACGCTCCCGGAGCAGGAGCGTCTCGCCGCGCCGCTCGCCGATCATCGCGACCACCCCGGAGGGCAGCCACCGGGTGTCCTCGACCGGGGTCGCCAGGTGCCGCAGTACGTCCGACACCAGCGGGCGCCTCGCCGGCTCCGCGTCCAGGCAGATCCTGATGAAGGCGGCCAGTTCCTCGGGCACCCCGTCGAGGTCGGGGGCCTGGTGCACCGTCCGGTAGAGGATGACGTCCGGACGGCCCTGTCCGTAGGGGCTGTGTCCCGTGGCCGCGAAGGTGAGGACGCAGCCGAGCGCGAAGACGTCGGAGGCCGGGCCCGTCGGCTCGCCGCGCGCCTGTTCCGGTGACATGTAGCCGGGCGTGCCGATCACCGCCCCCGTGTGCAGGCCGCCGTCGAGGGCGCGGGCGATGCCGAAGTCGATGACGCGGGGGCCGTCGTCGGCGACGATGACGTTGCCGGGCTTCAGGTCGCGGTGGACCAGGTCGGCGGCGTGGATCGCCGCCAGGCCCTCGGCCAGACCGGAACCGATCACCCGCAGCGCCCGCTCGGGCAGCGGCCCGGTGTCCCGGACCACCTGCTGCAGCGACGGACCGGCGATGTAGGCGGTGACCAGCCAGGGCCGTTCGGCGTCGGTGTCGGCGTCCACCACCTGCGCGGTGTAGAAGCCGCCCACCTTCCGCGCGGCGCTGACCTCCAGGGCGAACCGGCGGCGGAACTCGACGTCGTGCGCGAGCTCGGCGGCCACCAACTTGACGGCGACCAGGCGTCCGCCCGGCGAGCGGCCGAGGAAGACCTCGCCCATCCCGCCCCGGCCCAGCCTCCGCACCAGCTCGTACGGGCCGACGTGACGGGGGTCCGTCCCGGCCGGCGCCTCGATCATCCGATCGACCGGATCTGGACCGCCGTCAGGAGTTCGGCGGTGTCGACGTTCATGGCGATCGTCCTGCCGTCGGGGGCGAACGCCACGAGGCCGCCGGTGACGTGCGCCGTCGGCACCGGCGTCCACCGTCCGGAGGAGAGGGCCCAGAGCGTGAGGCCGCCGCCCCTGTCGTCCGTCGCGGCCATGAGCTTCCCGTCGTGGCTCAGGGCCATCGACTGGTATCGCGCCTCGACCGCGGCGAGGGTGGTGGTCCGCTTCCAGGAGGAGGTGTCCCAGCCGGCGAGGCCTCCGAACGCCCCGTAGAGCGTCCGACCGTCCGGGGTGAAGGCGAGGTCGGCGACGCCGAACAGGTCCGTCCTGAGCAGGGGCAGCGTGGCGATCCGTGCGAACGAGGCGGTGTCGAAGAGGTCGATCGCCCCCTCCAGGTCGGCCCCGTACCCGACGGCCAGCACTTTGCCGTCCGGACTGAACACGACGCTGTCCGCCCGGCCGAAGGTGTCCTTCGTACCGGGACCGACTGCCAGGGAGGCGACCTGCCGGCCCGAACGGACCTCCCACACCACGGCCTTGCCGATGCTGTCGCCCCCGTCGCGGCCGAGCGCCACCAGCTTTCCGTCCGGGCTGAAGGCCACGGTGTTCGCCTGCGTCAGCAGGTTCCCCTCCGCGGCGCTCGTCAGCATGCGCACCTCACGGCGGGACGCGAGGTCCCACAGGGTGACGGCGACGCGCCCGCGCGCGCGGTCCTCGGCCTTGGGGCTCCGCGGGTAGCGCGGCAGGGCGTAGGCCGCGGCCAGCAGACCTCCCGTGGGGCTGAACGCCAGGGCGGAGACCACGCCCATGGCGCGCCCGAACGTGATCTCCCCCGTCTTCTTCCGCGCGACCGGGTCGATCAGGACCACCTTGTTCAACCCGCCGGCCGCCAGCAGCCGACCGTCCCCGCTGTAGGCGAGGCTGCGGGCGTCCTCGTTGTCGGTGCGGCCGAGCTCGATCGTGACGGCCGGACCGAGCCGTACGGCCTCGGGTGCGGGCGCGGAGGAGCCGGCCCCGGCCGTCGGGGTGCCCGCCGGGGAACGCGTCGGCCCCGGTGTCCCCGCGGCGGCGTCCGAGGCGAGCCGGATCCCGACCGGTACGCCCACGAGTCCGACGGCACCGGCCCCCGCGGCCAGCAGGAGGGCCCGCCGGCTCGGCCGGCGGCCCGTGTCGTGCGCTCCGGCCCGGGCTCTCCGCTCGCCGACCATGTCCGCGACGTCCGGGGGCAGCCAGGCGCCCGGAGCCTCCCCGGCCAGGCCCCGCAGGACCTCGCCCACCTCCGGCCGCCGCTCCGGTTCCTTGGCCAGGCAGTCCCGGACCAGGTCGAGCAGTTCGGCGGGCACCCCGTCGAGGTCCGGCTCCCCGTCGACCAGCCGCAGCAGCGCGTCCGAACCGGCGGCGGAACCGAACGCGTTCCGGCCCGTGGCGGCGAAGACCAGTACCCCGCCGAGCGCGAACACGTCCGAGGCCGGTGACGCCGTACCGACCCGCACCTGCTCGGGTGCGAGGAAGGTGCCGCCCGGGGCGGCCGCGACCGTACGGGAGGGGTGTACGGAGTCCCACAGCCGGGCGAGGGCGAAATCGGTCAGGCGCGGGCCGTCATCGGCGAGGATCACATCCCCCGGGGTGAGCCCGCCGTGCAGCAGCCCGGCCGCGTGCACCCCCGCCAACGCCTCCGCCAGCCCCGCCCCCAGGGCCCGGACCGCCCCCACCGGCAGCGGCCCGTGCGCCGCCACCGCCTCCCGCAACGACGGGCCCGCGATGTACTCGCCGGCCAGCCAGAGCAGGGCCCCGTCCGTACCACCGTCCACCACCCGCGCGGTGTGGACGCCGCTCACGGCGCGCGCGGAGACCACCATCTCCTCGAAGCGGCGCCGGAACTCGCCGTCGGCGGCCGGCTCCGGCCCGACCACCCGGACCGCGAGCAGTCGTCCGCCGCGCGAACGGCCGAGGAACACCGTCCCCAACGCGCCGCCGCCCAGCCTCCCCACCAGCCGGTGGCCGCCCACCTCGCGCGGATCGCCCGCCGCCAAAGGCGCCGTCATCCCGGTCCCCTCCCCGCTCTTCCCGCCCTCCCGCGGACGGACCGTCCCGCCGGACGCCACACCCCCGTGGCGCCGTCCCGCCGGACGCCGGTCACCGATCGCCGGTCACACGTCCTCGTCCCGCCCCCCTCGGACCCCTGTCAGGGCCGGCGGCGTGGGAGCGATCGGTACCGCCCAGCGGAGCGTAGGCGGCGGTGGAGGGACCTGGATTGGACGAATGTGACCTCGGGACGTCGCGGTCACCTCGGGTCACAGGGCGACGGCGTCCTCGACGGGCCGGACGGCCGTCGTCATCCGGCCGGGGGTGATCCCGGCGAGGGCCCGGAACTCACGGCTGAGATGGGCCTGGTCGTAGTAGCCGCAGGCGGCCGAGAGTTCGGCGAGGCCGACGGTCCCGCCGGCGAGCATCTCCGCGGCCCGACGGAACCGCAGCACCCGGGCCGCGGTCTTCGGCGACAGCCCGACCTGCTCGGTGAACCGCCGCACCAGGTGGCCGCGGCTCCACCCCACCTCCTCGGCGAGGCCGGCGACGGGGACCGCGCCGGCGGAGGCGGAGAGGAGGTGCCACGCCCGATCGACCTCGGGCGCCGGCGCGGGCCCCCGGTCGAGGCGGCCGAGCAGGACGGCGTCCAGGAGGTCGAACCGGAGGTCCCAGTCGGAGGTGGCCGCCAGCCGCTCCACCAGCAGATCGGCCTCCGTACCCAGGACGCTGTCCAGCCGGAGCACCAGATTGGTCAACTCCCGCATGGGCAGGGCCAACAGCCGGTAGGCACCGAGCGGCGTGAACTCCAGCCGGATCACCTCCTGCCGGCCCCCGGGGTGTTCGCACAGCGCGGGCCGGTCCTCCATCCCCACGACCAGGGAACTGATCCGCCCCGTGCCCGGCCCGGGCGACCCCAGACGCCGGACCTGACGGAACGGCTCCGCCAGATCGACCGTCAGGACGACATGGCCGGTCGGGACCATCTGCACCCGATAGGGCGCGGCCAGGTGCGCGTATCCGACGCGCCCGCGCAGGTACGGCCGTAACACCGGGTGCACGGGCCGGGTGAACCGCCGCAACCCCCCGCCCACCGGCCCGCGAACGCCCTCCGCCGCCGCACTCCCCCGCCCGCCCCGATCCGCCACGACCCGTCCCCCGAATCAGCGCCCCACCCGATCCCGACCCCATGCCCGGACCGGTGGCGACCCCCCTCGCCCCGCACCGATGCTACGGCGCCCCGCCCCTCTCCGCCCCGGTGCCGTACGAGGCTGTCCAGTCCTCGACCTCCGCAACCGGTGTCGCCCTGCCGGGGGTGCTCGGTGCCCCGTGATCGGTCGTCGGCGGGCCGTGCGGACGGTGGCGCCCATCCGTGCGGCGCTTCGTACCGAATTCCTCCTGTAAGGCTCCACACGGGGCTCGCAGGACACCGCGATCGAGATCGATCGGATCGAAGGAGGTGAGAGCGATGACCGCATCCGTGAGGGCGCGAAGGATCGTGGTCGGGGCCGCGTCCGTCGGGCTGCTGGCCGGAGCGTCCGTGGTGGGTGTCTCCACCACGGCGAACGCGGCACCGGCATCGTCCGCGACGGTCACCGGGGACCGGGACCAGCGGGAGGAGCGCCGGGACCACCGGCAGGACCGTCACGACCGACACGACCGGTGTGGCTGGGTGAACGGCCAGTGGACCCAGAAGTGGGTCAAGGGCCACTACGAATGGAAGTGGCAGCAGGGCACCTGGCACCACGGCTACCAGGACCGCCACGGGAACCGGCACGACGGATGGTGGGGCAACGGGTACTGGAAGCAGCACTGGGTGCCCGGCCACTACGTCGACCATTGGGTTCCCGCGCACTGGAACTGCCACGACAAGTGGTAGCCCGCACAGGGCCGCCGTGGGGTTCCGGAGGACCGGAGCCCCACTCCCGTACTTCCCCGCCCCTCCGCCACGTCGGCGGACGAGGGCGCCACCGTGAGGAAGGACCATGGACACCGTCACCGCGCCCCTCGGGTGTCCCGCGACACTCCACATCCCGCTCCCGTCGGGCCCGCGGGCCGCGGGGTACGCCCGTCGGACCGTGACGGCGATGCTGGGCCTGGACCCGGCCCTGTGCCCGCCCGCGGTCGCCGAGGACCTCGTGCTGATCGTCTCCGAGCTGGCGACCAACGCCGTCCTGCACGCCGAAGCCCCCTACGCGCTCACGGTCGGGCTGGAGCCGGGCCGTGCGGGCATCGCCGTCAGCGACAGCTCGGGCGGCACGCGGGAGCGCCGCCCCGGTGCCGACGGAGGCGGAGGTGGCCGGCGGAGCGAGCCCGGCGGCCGGGGCCTGAGGATCGTCCGCGCGCTGGGCGCCGACCTGTTCCTCAGCCGCACCCCTCGGGGCAAGCAGGTCATCGCGATCGTCACCTGGTAGTCCGGGGCCGCTCTCCCTCCACGGGGTCGGCCGCCTCCACCACCCTCCGGACCGCACGGAGACGACGACGGGCCCGCTCGCCTTCCCCGGGAAGGCGAGCGGGGCCCACGGTCGTCGATGACGCGTGATCGCCCCGCCGCGGTGGGACTACTTGGGCATGAGGACGGTGTCGATGATGTAGACGTTGGCGTTGGCGGTCTTGACGTTGCCGCAGACCACGTTGGCGCTGTCGTTGACCTTGTACGACTCACCGGAGCCGGTGGTGGTGATCATGCCCTTCTGGAGGGTTTCGAAGGAGCCGTTCTCCAGCTGCTTCGGGGTG
>NZ_JBEOSD010000061.1:0-42720 GCF_040302735.1 Streptomyces sp. NPDC097619
GCACACGCGGGGAGCGCGCAGTGCACGGGGCTGGCCGCGGGCGTGTCAGCCGGTGGTCTCCCAGAAGTGGGCCACGGCCGTCTTCAGGGTCTCGTGCTGGCGCGGCCATTCCTCGGCGGGGGCCCGCACCAACACCGCGTACTTGCGGCCGCTGGGGGCGAGGAAGACCCGTTCCACGCCGCGGCGCCGGGTGCCGGTGTCCTTGCTGTCGTACTCGTACACCAGCTCGGCCGCGGGCGCTCCGGAGTCGCCCGGCTCCGCGGGCAGCTCCGTGACGGAGACCTCGCGGTAGGCGGGCTGGGCGGCCAGGCCCGTGGAGGCCCCGCGGACGGCTTCGAGCGGGCTCATGTCCGCCTCGTCCACCCGGAACACCTGGAGCAGGGACTCCCCGTCCGCGGAGCGGAAGAACACCCCCTGGGGCTCCTTCGTCCGCGCCCAGCCCTCGGGCACGGCGAGGTCGAAGCCCTCCTCGTCGCGGACGGTCCGGAATCCGGTGGGGAGTTCCGCACGGCCGGAGGGCGAGGGCGAGCCCTCCTCGGACGGCGGGGCGGAGGGGTCGCCGGTCGGGGCCGGGGGCGCCGGGGCACCGGTGTCGTCACCGCTCCGGCTGGGGTCCACGGGGGCCTCCAGCCGGGTGGGGCGGTCGTCGTCGCGCTGGAGGAACCACACGACCCCGCCGCCCGCGGCCAGGGCCGCCACGGCCACCGCCGCCGTCAGCGGGGTCACCCAGCGGCGGACGGCACCGCCCGGGGACCGCCCGCCGCCGGAGGGCCGGCCGGGGGCGTCGTGTCCGGGGTCCCGGTAGCCCGGCGGCGGCCCGTACGGCACCTCGGGGGAGCCGCCGACGACGGGGCCTCCGGCCGCTCCGCCGAGCGACGGTCCGTACGGCGGCGGCCCGTAGGGCGGGTACGCCTCAGGGGGCCCGTAGGCCCCGGACCCGGCCGCGTCCGCAGCGTCCGCCCCGGCCGGTTCGACCGGTTCGAAGCCCGGCGGCGGGCCGTACGGCAGGACGGGGGCGGCGCCGGACTCCCCGGCGGGCCCCCTCGGGTCCGCGGGCGGCCAGGCCGCGCCGGTCACCGGCACGGCCGGTTCGAAGCCCGGCGGGCGCGGCGGCAGCGGCGGGGGGCCGGACGCGGCCCCGGGCCCGGACGGGCCGTCCGCATCACCGGGCCCGGCCGCGTCCTCCTCGACGCCCTTGTCCACGCCCGCGTGAGCGCCGTCCTGAGCCGCCTCCCGGCCCTTCGCGAGCGCGTGACCGTCCCCGGCCCCCTCGCCGTGCCCTTCACCGGGGGCGGCCGCCTGCGGCAGGTCGTACGGGGGCGGGTCGTACGGGGCCTGCGGGGAGAGCACCGTGTCGCCGGGACCGTCCGGCAGCGGGGTCACCGGATCGGCGGCCGGCTCCACCGGGTCCGCGGGTTCGTCCCGGGGCCCGGTGTCCCAGCTGCGCGTCTGCGGGTTCCACCACGGCGCTCCGCCGCCTCCGGACACCGCTCAGCCCCCCAGCAGGGTGGCGACGGCCGCCGCGACCGCACCGCCGGAGGCCAGGAACTCCACCACCGGGCCCGCCGTGGTCAGGGCCTCCCGCAATCGGTCCAGCCGCCCCGGCGCGGTCGCGCCGGACCGCTCGATCTCCGCGGCCGTCTCGGCCAGTTCCGCGTCCAGCGCCTCGGTCTCCGGGCGCCGGGTCAGGCGCTCCAGGTCACGGCGCAGTTCCCGTACAGCCAGCAGCAGTTCGGCCTGCGCCGGATCGGGCGCCGGACCGGCCGTGCCGTAGTTGTTCACGTTGTGCGCGGAGCCGCCCGCGCCGAAGTTCACGGCGCCGCCGGAGATCCCCCCGACGTGGAACACCTGCCCGCCACCCTGACCGGCCCCGGTGCCGTCCCCGCCCATGCCGTCCTCATCTCCCGCCGCCACCGGCTCCCCCGTCCGTCGGTACGCCCTGCTGGTTGTTCACGTTCCGGGCGCTGCCGCCCTGGCCGAAGTTGACGGCGCTGTTGTTCAGGGAACCCACGTAGGTGGCCCCCGCGCCCAGGTTGACGATCTTCTGCTCGAAGTCCCCGGTCTGCCAACCCGCCCGGTGCAGGGCCGTCTTGACCCCGCTCTGGACGCGGTCCTCGATGGTCTTGAGGTACCGGTCCACGTCCATGATCTGGAACAGGGACGCTTCGGCGTCGGCGCCCAGTTCCCGCACGGACAGGGCGGGGCCGTCGGGTCGGGCCCCGCCGTTGCCCTCGACGAGGATCCGCCAGCTGCTGACCGCCCCGCGCGCGAGGGTGGCGAAGGCCGAGCCCAGCGCCCCGGGGGTGTGGGCCAGGGCCCAGACGGCCTTGCCCACCGGGTTGTTGTGGCGGAAGCGGTGGGCCAGTTCGTCGGCGTCCTGGAAGAGCCGGCGGACCGGCGGCAGCACGTGCGGGGCCACCTCCAGCATCAGCATGCCGCCCTGGGTGTGGACCCGCACGAAGACGGTGACCACGATCTCCTCGTCCCAGCCGCCGACCCTGATCCGCAGGAAGTGGCGGCGGCGCTCGTCGCCCTCCTCCACGGACTCGGCGCGGTGCCGGGCGATGTCCTCCAGGCCGAAGGGGCCCCGGTCGCGGTCCGGCAGCCCGCGGGCGGGCAGGAAGACGCACTCGTCGACGACCAGTTCCCGGAGCCGGTCCTGCACGGCCGCGGCGGCCCGCGGGGAACCGTGCGGGGAGGGCACCCGCAGCCGTTCCAGCAGGGGCACCACCTCGCGCAGGATCTGCGCGTTGTCCACGGCCACGGGCTTCCGGCCCTCCTCCAGGCCGGTGCGCGGGCGCAGCTCCACGGAGAGGTTCCACGGGCGGTAGGAGAGGCCGGCGCCTCGGAACGGCTCCGTGGCCTCGTACATGACCAGCGGCCAGTGCTGCTCGGCGCGGATCCGGCCGCGGACGCGGGCGAACCGGGCCCCGGCGGCCTGCTCGGCGGGGTCCCCGGCCAGGTCCGGGTAGCGCTGCGGGGCGAGTTCGGCGGCGAGCACCCGCGCGAACTGGCCGCGCTGGAGGCCCTTGAGGACGGAGACGCCCAGGAAGAGGGCCAGCACGGCCCAGGCCGAGCCCTTGGTCAGGGCGTCGAGATCGGGCAGGAGGAGGTCCCCGAGGAGGTCCCCCACATCGGGCCCGGAACCGTAGGAGGAGCCGTACGAGTCGCCGTAGAGGCCGTCCAGGACGGAGCCGCCGTCGGAGGAGTACGGGTCCGGCCCCTCGGCGAAGAAGCCCGCGGCCACCAGCATGGCCAGGACGAACAACAGGCTCAGCCGGGCGTACAGGCGCACCAGGAAGACCGGCAGCCGCACCCAGCGGGGGGACCGTCGGGCCAGCCCGGTCAGCCATCCGGAGAGGCTCAGCAGCAGGCAGGGGCCGAGGAGCAGCAGGAACAGCCCGTCGGTGACGAGCGCCGCGAAGAACCAGGCGCCGATCACGGCGGCGGCCCAGAGGAGTTCGGCGCGGCGGGCGCGGAGCGCGTGGGCGAGGACGCGGGCCGCGTCGTACCCGTACGAGGGAGCCGTCAGGCGCTCCTCGTGGACGTACAGCTCGTCGATGACCTGGTCGCGGAAGGTCCCGTCGAGGTAGGTGCCGGCGCACAGGAGGCGGCCCGCCTCGCTGGCGGACGGGGGCACCGGGGGTTTTCCGAGCAGTTGGGGATCGCTCCGGCCGCCGGGCGGCTGGGCGGGTACGGCAGTCTGTGTCACCGGGGCACCTTAGGGGCCGGCCGGGACCGCCGACAGTGCCGTTCACGCCAAAACGCCCCGGCCGGTTCGGCCGGGGCGTTCCCGGGTCCGGCCGGTGCCACGGGGACACCGGCCGGTGGTCGGACCGGTTCCGGTCCGGATGATCAGGGGGCCGCGGGGCCTCAGATCAGGCCGAGCTCGCGGACCGCGTCGCGCTCCTCGGCGAGCTCCGCCACGGAGGCGTCGATGCGCGTCCGGGAGAACTCGTTGATGTCCAGGCCCTGGACGATCTCGTACGAGCCGTTCTTGCAGACCACCGGGAAGGAGGAGATGAGGCCCTCGGGAACGCCGTAGGAACCGTCCGACGGGATGCCCATCGAGGTCCAGTCGCCGTCGGCGGTGCCGTTGACCCAGGTGTGCACGTGGTCGATGGCGGCGTTCGCGGCGGAGGCCGCGGAGGAGGCGCCACGGGCCTCGATGATCGCCGCGCCGCGCTTGGCGACGGTCGGGATGAAGGTGTCGGCCAGCCACTGCTCGTCGTTGACGACCTCGGCGGCGTTCTTGCCGGCGATCTCCGCGTGGAAGATGTCCGGGTACTGGGTCGCCGAGTGGTTGCCCCAGATGGTCAGGCGCTTGATGTCGGAGACGGCGGCACCGGTGCGGGCGGCCAGCTGCGAGATCGCGCGGTTGTGGTCCAGGCGGGTCATCGCGGTGAAGCGCTCGGCCGGGACGTCCGGCGCGGCGGCCTGGGCGATGAGGGCGTTGGTGTTGGCCGGGTTGCCGACGACGAGGACCTTGATGTCGTCCGCGGCGTTGTCGTTGATGGCCTTGCCCTGCGGCTTGAAGATGCCGCCGTTGGCGGAGAGCAGGTCGCCGCGCTCCATGCCCTTGGTGCGGGGGCGGGCGCCCACGAGGAGGGCGACGTTCGCACCGTCGAAGGCCTTGTTGGCGTCGTCGGTGATCTCGATGCCGCGGAGCAGCGGGAACGCGCAGTCGTCGAGCTCCATGGCGGTGCCCTCGGCGGCCTTCAGACCCTGCGGGATCTCCAGGAGGCGCAGGTTGACCGGCACGTCCGCGCCGAGCAGGTGACCGGAGGCGATGCGGAAGAGCAGCGCGTAGCCGATCTGGCCGGCGGCGCCGGTGACGGTGACATTCACGGGAGTGCGGGTCATGGCCTTCTCCGTTAGACAGCTGGCGGTGGGGCGGTCCCTGCCCCCTGTGCTGGGGGACGCCGCTTCCCTGTGAATCTTGACGTGAAGAGACATCCGCGGTCAGGCTATCCGACCCGCGGTGCCCCCGACCCCCGACCCCGTGTGGTACGCCGCACACGGGGTCGGAGGTTCGAAGGCCGCGGGGCGTTCCGGGCCGTGGATCGAGGGGTCCGGGGCCCCGACGGCCGGGCTTCCGGCGGTGCGGAGGCCCGCCCTCCGGGGATCAGCGGACGGCGAAACGGACCGCGTCCTCCAGGAACGGCAGGTCCAGTCGCGGCTCGACGATCAGGGACAGCAGGGTGATGGCCACCCCGAGCAGCCCGTACGTGACCATGTCCGTGAACCGGGACCGCACCGCGAGCATGCCGACCGAGGGCAGCACCCGCCGCATCACGGAGGCGGCGATCAGGGCCGCGCCGATGATGAGGCAGCCGATCCGGGCCTGGTCGAAGGCGGTCACCAGCAGCCCGGCGGCGGTGGCGCCGAGGACGACGAGCATCGGCCACTGGCGCGCGGGCGCCGGGGCGTCCCCGGGCGCGGCCCGGCCGCCCCCCTCGGGGCGGGCGGTGTCCCGGGTGATGGAGGGGAAACGGCGCGAGGCCCGCCGCGGGGGCGTTCCGGCGTCGGCCGCCGGGGTGGCGCGGTGACCGGGGCGCAGCGGGTCCGGGTCGGTGCCTTCGGCGCGCTCGGTGCCTTCGGTGCGTTCGGCGCCGGAAGTAGTGACGGGCGTGCCGTGCGTACCGTCAGTGCCGTCGGCGGCTTCCGGGGCGGCCTCGGGTTCCGGTCCGGCTTCCTCGCCCGTCGCGGGCCCGGCTTCCGGGACGGCCTCCGGAGCGGTCTTCGGACCGCGTTCCTCGGGGGCCCCGCCGAGGACGGCGCCCCCTTCGCGTTCAGCCGGCACGGTGGTCACCGGCGGCGCTGTCGCCCTCCGCCCGCTCCGCCACGATCCGTTCGGCCGCCTCGACCACGTTGACCAGCAGCTGGGCCCGCGTCATCGGACCGACTCCGCCGGGGTTCGGGGAGATCCAGCCGGCCACCTCGGCCACACCCGGGTGCACGTCGCCGACGATCCGGCCCTCGCCGTCACGGCTGACGCCGACGTCGAGGACGGCGGCCCCCGGCTTCACGTCCTCGGGCTTGACCAGGTGCGGCACCCCGGCCGCCGCCACCACGATGTCCGCCTGCCGCAGCTGCGCGGACAGGTCGCGGGTGCCGGTGTGGCAGAGCGTCACGGTGGCGTTCTCCGATTTGCGGGTGAGGAGCAGGCCGATGGAGCGGCCCACGGTGATGCCCCGTCCGACCACGACCACGTGCGCGCCCTCGATGGCGACCCCGTGGTGCCGCAGCAGCTCCACGATCCCGTACGGGGTGCAGGGCAGCGGGCCGGGCTCGTTGAGGACCAACCGGCCCAGGGACATCGGGTGCAGGCCGTCCGCGTCCTTGAGCGGGTCCATCAGCTCCAGCACGCGGTTGGTGTCGATGCCCTTGGGGAGCGGCAGTTGCACGATGTAGCCCGTGCACTCCGGGTTCGCGTTGAGTTCACGTACGACCGCTTCGATGTCTTCCTGCGTCGCCGTGGCGGGGAGTTCGCGCTGGATCGAGGCGATCCCCACCTCGGCGCAGTCCCGGTGCTTGCCGTTGACGTACCAGCGGCTGCCCGGGTCGTCGCCGACCAGGAGCGTTCCCAGGCCAGGGGTGACGCCCCGTTCCCTGAGGGCGGCGACGCGGGCGGTCAGTTCGGACTTGACGGCGGCTGCCGTGGCCTTGCCGTCGAGAATCTGGGCGGTCATGCCCCCATCCTCCCGGATGGAGGGCTCCCGGTTCCACTTCGGAGTCGCGCGACGGGGACCCAGGTTGCACTTGCACAACGGGCCCGCAACCGACTGGACAAGGCGGGCGGGATCCGACCACGATGGCCAGAAGTAGTACCGCGGGCAGTGCCGGGGGGCGGACCGCTCAGTTCGTTTAGTACCTCCACACGGGCCGCGCGTCCCCGCAGTCCCATCGGAGGAACTCCACACATGAGCTTCGGCGATCCCAACAATCCGTACGGCCAGCAGCCGCAGCAGCCCCAGCAGGGACAGCCCGGTTACGGCTACCCGCAGCAGGCCCCGCAGGGCGTCCCGCAGCAGGGTGCGTACGGCTACCCCGCCCAGCAGCAGCCCTACGGCGGTGTGCCCCCGCAGGCTCCCGGCACCCTCCAGGCCAACAACGGCTACATCAACGTGGCGGGCCTCGGCACCGTCCAGGTGGCCACGATGGGACGCCGCTTCGGCGCCCGCGTGATCGACGGCATCGTCATCTCCGTCCTGTACTTCATCTTCAGCGCGATCGGCTTCGCGGGGATCTTCGGCGCCTCGAAGACCCTCGACGACTGCACCGGCATGGACCCGCTGTCCTCGGCGTACGAGACCTGCGTCAACGACTCCGCGGAGGCCGCGGGCGGCATCATCGCCGCGTTCTTCGGCGCCCTGCTGATCTTCTTCCTGGCCACCCTGCTCTACGAATGGCTGATGATCGCGTTCGTGGGCGCGACCGTCGGCAAGATGGCGCTCGGCCTGAAGGTCGTCAAGGAGAACACCGGTCAGGTCCCCGGCATCGGCGGCGGCTTCATCCGCTGGATCATCCCCATGGTCGGCGCGATCGTCTGCGGCATCGGCCAGCTGCTGGTCTACCTCTCCCCCTTCTTCGACAACTCGGGCAAGCTCCAGGGCTGGCACGACCGCGCCGCGGGCACCCTCGTCGTCAAGAAGTGACCGTCGTCGGGAAGTGACGGTCGCCGAGAGGTGACCGTCGGGCGACCGCGGCGGACGCAGCCCGTCCGCCGCTCGCCCCGACGCGCAAGGCCGAAGGCCGTATCCCTCCGGGGATACGGCCTTCGGCCTGTGCGGGGCGGACTCAGTGGAAGAAGTGCCGCGTCCCGGTGAAGTACATCGTGACCCCGGCGGCCTTCGCGGCCTCCACGACCTGCTCGTCGCGGACCGAGCCGCCCGGCTGCACGACGGCCTTGATGCCGGCGGCGGTCAGGATCTCCAGCCCGTCAGGGAAGGGGAAGAAGGCGTCGGAGGCGGCGTACGAGCCGCGGGCCCGCTCCTCGCCCGCCCGCTCCACGGCCAGCTTCGCCGAGTCCACGCGGTTGACCTGGCCCATGCCGACGCCCACGGAGGCGCCGTCCTTCGCGAGCAGGATCGCGTTGGACTTGACGGCCCGGCAGGCGCGCCAGGCGAAGGCCAGCTCGGCCAGCTCGTCGCCGGAGAGGGCCTCGCCGGTGGCGAGGGTCCAGTTCGCCGGGTCGTCGCCCTCGGCCTGGAAGACGTCGCTGTGCTGGAGCAGCACCCCGCCGCTGATCGGCTTCAGGTCGCCCGGCTGGTGCGGGTGGCCGTCCACCTTCAGGACGCGGATGTTCTTCTTGCGGGCGAGGACCTCCAGGGCCCCGTCCTCGTAGCCGGGGGCGGCGATGACCTCGGTGAAGATCTCCGCGACCTGCTCGGCCAGCTCCACGGTCACCGGCCGGTTCACGGCGATGACCCCGCCGAACGCGGACAGCGGGTCGCAGGCGTGCGCCTTGCGGTGCGCCTCGGCCACGTCGGCGCCGACCGCGATCCCGCACGGGTTGGCGTGCTTGATGATCGCGACGCAGGGCCCCTCGTGGTCGTAGGCGGCGCGACGGGCCGCCTCCGTGTCCACGTAGTTGTTGAAGGACATCTCCTTGCCGTGCAGCTGCTCGGCGTTGGCGAGGCCGCCCGGCTGCCCGTCGGTGTAGAGGGCGGCGCCCTGGTGCGGGTTCTCCCCGTACCGCAGGCTCGCCTTGCGCTCCCAGGCGCCGGCGAGGAACTCGGGCAGGACCGCGCCCTCCTCCGGGGCGTACGCGTTGGTGAACCAGGAGGCCACGGCCACGTCGTAGGCGGCGGTGTGCTGGAACGCCTCGGCGGCCAGGCGCTTGCGGGCGGTCAGGCCGAAGCCGCCGTCCCGCACGGCCGCGAGGACGTCCGCGTAGCGCTCGGGGCTGGTGACCACGGCCACGGAGGGGTGGTTCTTGGCGGCGGCGCGGACCATCGAGGGGCCGCCGATGTCGATCTGCTCCACGCACTCGTCGGGGGTGGCGCCGGAGGCCACCGTCTCCCGGAACGGGTACAGGTTCACGACCACCAGGTCGAAGGGCTCCACGCCCAGCTCGGCGAGCTGGTTGCGGTGGTCCTCCAGGCGGAGGTCGGCGAGGATGCCGGCGTGCACGCGGGGGTGCAGGGTCTTGACCCGGCCGTCCAGGCACTCGGGGAAGCCGGTGAGCTCCTCGACCTTGGTGACGGGCACCCCGGCCGCGGCGATCTTCGATGCGGTGGAACCGGTGGAGACCAGCGTGACGCCCGCCTCGTGCAGCCCGCGGGCCAGCTCCTCCAGCCCCGTCTTGTCGTAGACGCTGACAAGCGCGCGGCGGATGGGCCGCTTCGTACCTTCGGCGGTCACTGGATCGTTACCTTTCGTCCCTCGATGCGGTAGCCGTGCCGGGCCAGGCGCCCCACGACGTCGACGAGCAGGGTGCGCTCGACTTCCTTGATGCGCTCGTGAAGAGCGGCCTCGCCCTCCGGAGTGGCCTCTTCCCTGATCTCGACCACACCCTGGGCGATGATCGGACCGGTGTCCACGCCGTCGTCCACGAAGTGGACGGTGCAGCCGGTGACCTTCGCCCCGTAGGCCAGGGCGTCCCGCACGCCGTGCGCGCCGGGGAAGGCGGGCAGCAGGGCGGGATGGGTGTTGACGAAGCGGCCGCCGAACCGGGCGAGGAACTCCTTGCCCACGATCTTCATGAAGCCCGCCGACACGACCAGGTCGGGCTCGAAGGCGGCGGTCCGCTCGGCCAGGGCCGCGTCCCACGCCTCGCGGGTGGGGTGCTCCTTCACCGCGCAGACGAAGGTGGGGATCCCGGCCCGTTCGGCCCGCTCCAGCCCGGCGATCCCGGCGCGGTCGGCGCCGACGGCCACGACCTCGGCGCCGAAGCCCTCGGCCCCTTCCGGGTGGGCGGCGATGGCATCGAGCAGGGCCTGGAGGTTGGTGCCGGAACCGGAGACCAGCACGACCAGGCGGGAGGCGGCCATGAGAGGCCCTTTCTCGCGGGTGCGTTGCGTTGTTGCCGTTGCGGTGCCGCCTGACGACGCCACCCTGCGGCTTTGTGTGGTCGCACAAAAACGAGAGCACCCCCGATACGGGGGACCCTACGAAGCGGCCGACCGCCTGCAACGATACCGGCACACCGGACGGCCCCCGGGGGACGGGGGGATGGCCGGACGGTAGCGTCTGGCGTACAGGGGCGCCCCCGGGCGGGGCCGCCGCGATCCGCCACTCGAGCCAGGGGAAGAAAGCACCCGATGTCGGACCCACGCCAGTCCCCCACAGACGACAACCCGTTCGCGGCTCCCCCGGAGGACCGGCCCGACCAGCCCTGGCAGCCGCGCGAGGGCGCGGACCGGGACCCCCGCTCCGACCGCGGCGGCCCCGGACAGGGCCCCGGCGGCCCCGGCGCCTCCCGCTGGGACCCCACCGACCCGGCCCAGCGCCGGGCCCGCTACGCGCTCCTCGCGGGCATGTGGGGCGTCTTCTTCTCGATGTTCGGCATCCCGGAGATGAGCCTGCTGCTCGGCGCCCTCGCCCTGTACTGGGGCATCAGCGCCATCCGCGCGAAGATCCCGGCCGCCGAGTCCCGCCCCCAGCGGACCGCAGCGATCGGCGGCATCGTCACCGCCTCCCTCGCCCTCCTCCTCACCGCGGGCACGTACACCACGCAGCTCGTCTACCGCGACTTCTACACCTGCCGCGACGACGCCCTGACCCGGACCTCCGAGCAGCAGTGCAACGACCTCCTCCCGAAGCCCCTCCGCAACGTCCTCGGCGTCCAACCCTGACCCCCCACCCGGCCCCCCGCCACGACCGAGCCCCGGGGGCCCGGCCTCCGACCCCCTGACCGACGCGGGGCGCGGGGCGGGCCCCTCGGGGCTCTGGGGGGTGCTGCGGGTCCGGGGCGCAGCTCCGTGCGGGTCCGGGGCGCAGCTCCGTGCGGGTCCGGGGCGCAGCTCCGTGCGGGTCCGGGGCGCAGCTCCGTGCGGGTCCGGGGGGGCCGGTGCTGAGCCCCCGGTTTCGGGAAGGGGCGGGGTGGGGGAAGGCTCCGCGCAGCGGTCCACCCCCCACCGGCACTCCGCCCTACCCCTCCCGCTTCGGCCTGCGGTACAGGATCCGGGCCCCCGTGATCTCACCGCCCAGCCCCGGCACCGGCTCCGACGCCGCCCCACCGGCCCCGACCTCGGCCCCGGCCCCGGCCCCGGCCCCGGCCCCGGCGACAACCGGCACCACCACGGGCTCCGGCCCCGCCCCCTCCCCTGCCCCCGCCGGATCCGTTCCGCCCGTCTCCACGGGCGACACCGCCGGGTCCCGGGACCCGACCCCGATCGTCACCTCCGGCACCACCACCGGCTCCTCGACCACGGGCACCGGCACCGGCACGGGAACGGGAACGGGAACGGGCTCCGCACCGGCCCCGACCGGGCCGACCCCGAGCCCCGAGCCCCTGCGCTCGGCCCCCGAACCGGCCCCGGACCCCACCCCCCGGAACTCCGGGAAAAGCGTCCCCGAGGACTTCCGCAGCGTCTCCCACCGCAGCTCCCGTACCCCGCTGTCGTGCCAGTTCCCGATCCCGGGCGCGTCCTCCGGCGCCAGCGGCGGCCTGGTCGCGCCGCGGCCGCGCCACGCCTGGACGACCAGGGCGACCGGGACGGACACGATCAGCGTCCAGGCCAGGGCGGCGGCCCCCGTCGTCCACCAGACCGGCCCGAAGCGGGCCAGCTCCCGGGAGCCCAGGGCCCCGCCCGCGGCCGCGGCCAGCCCGGCGGTCAGCAGACCGCAGACCAGGGCCCCGTACACCGCCGTGAGGGCGGTCTCCCGGAACCGGACCTCCACCCCGGGCGTCCCGCGCCCGTCCGTCCCGTCCGTCCCATCGGCCCCGTCCACGCCGCCGGCCCCGTCCACCACGAACCGCCCGAGTACCGCTCCGGCCAGCACCGGTACGGCCACGACGGCCCAGGTCACCGGGGAGCCGGGCCCCTCCGGCGGCAGCGCCGCCAACAGCGGGAACCGGGGCAGCGCCGGCTGCCCGGCGAAGGCCAGGGGGGTGGCCATCGCGGAACCGCCGAGGGCGAACCCGGGCCCTAGCCCGTACGCCGCACCCCAGACCACGGCGTTCGGCAGCAGCGCCAGAGCCAGCAGCAGGACTGCGAACCGCCCGGACCACACCCCCGTCAGTTGGAGGAAGGACTGTTGGGCGGCCATCCCGTGCCAGACCAGGGAGGCGCCGACGAGCAGCGCGCCACCGCCGAGCAGGACCAGCGTCCCGGCCGCGCCGGCCCGGACCGCCCGCGCGTACCGGGGGCGCGCGAAGGCACGTCGCACGCCCCTCGGCACCCAGGCGGGCAGGGGGCCGTACGGACGGCCCCGGGCCGCCCAGACCCCGGCGGCCGTGGCGGCGAGGGCGACGGCGGGCAGGTGCCAGGCCGCACTGAGGGGGTCCGCCGGCATCGGGCCGCCCGCCGCGTACACGGTGGCGGCGGTCCCGACGAGCAGGTACCCGCAGAGGACCGCCGAGCAGACGGCACCCGGGGACAGCCCCTCGCCCTCCTCGGCCTCGTCCTCGTACACGGCCAGCCGGGCCGCCCGCCGCAACAGCAGCACGGGCAACCCCACCAGCAGCAATGGGGTGACGCCCACCGGGGCGGGCACCCCGGAGAGGGTGTCGTACCTGATCAGCTCGGTGCCGTGGGCGAGCAGCCAGAGGCCGGCCGCCACGTGCAGCGCGCCCCCCGGACCGCTGTCCGGATAGGGCGAGCTGATCCACAGCACCATCACGAGTACGGCCAGGGAGCCGAGCCCCAGCCCCGCGGCGACGGCGCCGCCCAGCACACAGGCCGCGGCAGCGGGGGTGCGGCGGCGTCCGGACCGCTGAATCGTCGTCGAGGACGGCCCGCGTTCGGTCACATGGGTCACCCGGCCATGGTCCCAACGACACGCGCTGAGGCCGCGTAACAGGCGAATGATCGTTGTGTCGCCCAATATACGTTTATGTACTTTTTTGCCCAGGGCTGTGCCACAGGAGGGCCGGCATGACTCAGAGCGTCCCCACCGCGTCCGACCTCGTCCTGCCCACTCCCAAGGAGCGGCGCAGACTGCGCGAGGCCGGCGACCTCGGCCACGACGACGTCGCGACCGCGGTCGGCGTGACGGCCTCGACGGTACGTTCCTGGGAGAACGGCAAGTCGGAGCCCCGCGGCCGCAAACGCGAGGCGTACCACAAGCTGCTGGAACGCCTCCGAGCCGAACACGAGGAACCCGAAGAGCGCGAAGAGCGCGAAGAGCGCGAAGAGCGCGACGATCCCGAAGGGCGCGACGAACCCCACGGACCCGACCACCGGCACGACGCACCCGCCGAGGATCCCGCACGGCCGCAGCGTCCCACGGCATCCGCGGCACCCGGGACCACCGCCCCCGGCAAGGATCCTGACGCCCCCTCGGCCGCGGAGCCCGGCCGTCCCGGGCCCGCGTCCGGCACACCGCGCCGGCCCATCGCCCCGCTCGCCCCCCTCAAGCCCGTGGCCTCCGCCGCCGGCACCCGGCCCCGCCCGGCCGCGAAGCGGGCCGCCAAGCCCCCGCTCCGCGGCGAGCCCCAGCACGAGCGGAGCTCCGTCACCGCCCACAGCGGAGGCCGCCCCGCCGGCCAGGACGCCTCACCCGCCCCGGCCCGCACCGCCGTCCGCCGCACCGCGACCACGGCCACCTCCCCGTCAGCCGCCGCGGCGACGGAAGCGGTGACGGCAACGGCAACGCCGACCGCCGACACGGAGGCGGCGCCCCCCGCGCCCCCCGAACACGCCCCGACCTCCGAACCCGCCGGCGGCCGCGAGTGCTCCGAAGCCACCGGTGCCACCGGCGCCACCGAAGACACCGACGTCGCCGGAGCCACCGAATCCGTCCCCGGCATCACCCCCGCCCAGGCCTTCGACGCGCTCTACGCCTACACCTCGGGCTCCCTCGTGCGGCAGACCTACCTGCTGACCGGCCGTCACAAGCTCGCCGTGGAATCCGTGGAGCGCGCCTTCCACCAGGCCTGGCAGCACTGGCCCGAAGTCGCCGCCGACCGCGACCCGGTGGGCTGGGTCCGGGCCGCGGCCTACGAGTACGCCCTGTCCCCCTGGCACAGCTTCCGGCGGTCCGCCCCGGAGGAGAAGGGACCCGTCGACCCCCGGGACCGGGCCCTGTTGGCCGCGCTGACCTCGCTGCCGCCCCGGTACCGACGCACCGTCCTGCTCTACGACGGTGTCGGCCTCGACCTCCCCGAGACCGCCGCCGAGACCGAGGCCACCACCCCCGTCGCGGGCCGCCGCCTGCTGTCCGCGCACGCCGAACTCGGGCGCAGGCTGCCGGAGCTGGCCGTCGCCGCCGAGGAGGCCGCCGCCCGCCGCGGCCCCGGGAACCGGGCCGACCGGGCCGCGGCCCGGTCCTCACTGCTCCGCGAACGGATGGCGGCCCTCACCCCGGCCGTCCGGATGGAGCCGCGCCCCGCGGCCGCCGTCCGGGCCGGCGCCGAGCACCGGGCCCGGTTCTGGATCCGGGCCGCCGTGGGCCTGACCGCCGCGATCGCGGTGGCCACGGCCTACACCGTGGTGACGGCCCCGGACCACTACGAGCCGCCCCAGCACCCCGGTTCCTCGGTCTCCGGGATCCCGCCGCACCCCGGTCCGCAGCGGCTCACCGACGCGGACCTGCGGCTCCAGCAGCAGCTCCGCTCGGCCCCGGCCCCGGGACCGGAACGCCTCGTGCCGCAGTCCGGCTGACGGACCGACCGGCTGACCGGCCGACCGGCCGACCGGCCGACCGGGAACGGAACGGAACGGAACGGTCGACCGGGAACGGAACGGCCGCGGGCCCGCCTCCCCAGGGAGACGGGCCCGCGGCCGTGTTCAGGTGCCGTCCGGAGCCGCGCGGCGGCCCGGGTGCGGCGGCGGAGCTCAGGCGCCGAGGATCTCGCGCGCCAGCTTCGCGGTCTCGGTCGGGGTCTTGCCGACCTTGACACCGGCGGCCTCCAGGGCCTCCTTCTTCGCCTGCGCGGTACCGGAGGAACCGGAGACGATGGCGCCCGCGTGACCCATGGTCTTGCCCTCGGGGGCGGTGAAGCCCGCGACGTAACCGACCACCGGCTTGGTGACGTTGGCCTTGATGAAGTCGGCCGCACGCTCCTCGGCGTCGCCGCCGATCTCACCGATCATGACGATCAGCTCGGTCTCCGGGTCGGCCTCGAAGGCCTCCAGGGCGTCGATGTGCGTGGTGCCGATGACCGGGTCGCCACCGATGCCGACGGCGGAGGTGAAGCCGATGTCACGCAGCTCGTACATCATCTGGTAGGTCAGCGTGCCGGACTTCGACACGAGACCGATCTTGCCGGGCTTGGTGATGTCGCCCGGGATGATGCCCGCGTTGGACGCGCCCGGGGTGATCAGGCCGGGGCAGTTCGGGCCGATGATCCGGGTCTTGTTGCCCTTGGCGGTCGCGTACGCCCAGAAGGCGGCGGAGTCGTGCACCGCGATGCCCTCGGTGATGACGACGGCCAGCGGGATCTCGGCGTCGATGGCCTCGACGACGGCGGCCTTGGCGAAGGCCGGCGGCACGAAGAGGACGGAGACGTTGGCGCCCGTCTTCTCCATCGCCTCGGCGACCGAGCCGAAGACCGGGACCTCGGTGCCGTCGAAGTCGACGGAGGTGCCGGCCTTGCGCGGGTTCACGCCACCGACGATGTCGGTGCCGTCAGCCAGCATCAGCTTGGTGTGCTTCATGCCCGTGGCACCGGTCATGCCCTGGACGATGACCTTGCTGTCCTTGTTGAGGAAGATAGCCATGGTGAGTCTGTGACCTCGTCCCTTTACTTCGCAGCCGCGAGCTCGGCGGCCTTGTCGGCCGCGCCGTCCATGGTGTCCACGCGCTGCACCAGCGGGTGGTTGGCGTCCGACAGGATCTTGCGACCCAGCTCCGCGTTGTTGCCGTCGAGACGGACGACGAGCGGCTTCTCGACCTTCTCGCCCTTCTTCTCCAGCAGGGCGAGGGCCTGGACGATGCCGTTGGCGACCTCGTCACAGGCGGTGATGCCGCCGAAGACGTTGACGAACACGGACTTGACGTCCGGGTCGCCCAGGATGATCTCCAGGCCGTTGGCCATGACCTCGGCGGAGGCGCCGCCACCGATGTCGAGGAAGTTCGCGGGCTTGACGCCACCGTGGTTCTCACCGGCGTACGCGACGACGTCCAGGGTGCTCATGACGAGACCCGCGCCGTTGCCGATGATGCCGACCTCGCCGTCGAGCTTGACGTAGTTGAGGCCCTTCTCCTTGGCGGCGGCCTCGAGCGGGTTCGCGGCGGCGTGGTCCACGAACTCCTCGTGACCCGGCTGCCGGAACTCGGCGTTCTCGTCCAGCGAGACCTTGCCGTCGAGGGCGATGACGCGACCGTCGGCGACCTTGGCCAGCGGGTTGACCTCGACGAGGAGGGCGTCCTCGGCGATGAAGGTCTCCCACAGGGTCACGAGGACCTCGGCGACCTGCTCGGCGACCTCGGCCGGGAACTTCGCCAGCGCGACGATCTCGCGGGCCTTCTCCAGCGTGACGCCCTCGTTGGCGTTGACCGGGACCTTGGCGAGCTTCTCCGGGGTCTCCTCGGCGACCTGCTCGATGTCCATGCCACCCGCGACCGAGGCCATGGCCAGGAAGGTGCGGTTGGTGCGGTCCAGCAGGTAGGAGACGTAGTACTCCTCGGCGATCTCCGGAGCGGTCTCCGCGATCATCACCTTGTGGACCGTGTGGCCCTTGATGTCCATGCCCAGGATGTCCGTCGCGCGGGCGACGGCCTCGTCCGGGGTGGCGGCCAGCTTCACGCCGCCGGCCTTGCCGCGGCCGCCGACCTTCACCTGCGCCTTGACGACCGACTTGCCGCCCAGCCGCTCGGTGGCCTCGCGAGCCGCCTCAGGCGTGTCGATGACTTCACCGGCCAGCACCGGTACACCGTGCTTGGCGAAGAGGTCCCTCGCCTGGTACTCGAACAGGTCCACGCGCGTCCGTCCCTTGTCTTAAAGATTCGCAGTGTTCGCGGTTGTCTGCGTGGGCGTGCCGCGGAGGGCAACGTGACGGCGCTGTCACTGGGGAGGCGCACACGGTGACCGTGGACGCGGCATGTCCGTCCGGCAGGTTATCCCCGCAGGACGTAGGTCCCTAAATTCCAGCTCACACCACGGCGGTGATTCCCCTCACAGATCGCCTCACCAGTGAGCTGCGAGTTCGTGGGATCAGACCAACCCGGACGGGTGTACGAACGCCCTCCCGGAGGCTCCTCCGACCCGCCGGGAGAGCCGCCCGTCCGGCCCCCTCCGCGCCCTCTCCCCACCCCCTCCCCGCGTCCTCCCCACCCCCTCCCCCCCTCGTCCCCTCCCTCGTCAGGGCACCGGCAGCGGGCGCTTCTCGATCGCCGCCGCCATCACCTCGGGGAACAGGTCGGGGGTGCAGGCGAAGGCCGGGGCGCCCAGCGCGGCCAGGGCGGCCGCGTGCTCCCGGTCGTAAGCCGGGGCGCCCTCGTCGGACAGCGCCAGCAGGGCCACGAACTGCACCCCGGACGCCTTCATCGCCGCGACCCGCTTCAGCATCTCGTCACGGATGCCGCCCTCGTAGAGGTCGCTGATGAGGACGACCACCGTGTCGGCGGGACGGGTGATCTTCGACTGGCAGTAGGCCAGCGCGCGGTTGATGTCGGTGCCGCCGCCCAACTGGGTGCCGAAGAGCACGTCCACCGGATCGTCCAGCTCGTCCGTGAGGTCCACCACCGCCGTGTCGAAGACGACCAGACGGGTGGCGATGGACCGCATGGAGGCCAGCACCGCCCCGAACACCGAGGCGTACACCACCGACGCCGCCATCGAGCCGGACTGGTCGATGCAGAGCACCACGTCCTTCTTCACCGACCGCGCCGCACGCCCGTACCCGATCAGCCGCTCCGGCACGACCGTGCCGTACTCGGGCAGGTAGTTCTTCAGGTTGGCGCGGACGGTGCGGTCCCAGTCGATGTCCCGGTGCCGGGGCCGACTGACGCGCGCGGAACGGTCCAGGGCGCCGTTGAGCGTGGCGCGGGTCCGGGACGCGAGCTGCTTCTCCAGGCGCTCCACCACCCTGCGGACCACGGCCCGGGCGGTCTCCCGGGTGGTCTCCGGCATCGCCTTGTTGAGGGAGAGCAGCGTGCCCACCAGGTGCACGTCGGGCTCCACCGCCTCCAGCATCTCCGGCTCCAGCAGCAGCGAGGACAGCCCCAGCCGGTCGATGGCGTCCCGCTGCATCACCTGCACCACGGAGCTCGGGAAGTACGTGCGGATGTCCCCCAGCCAGCGGGCCACCGAGGGCGCGGACGCGCCGAGCCCCGCCGACCGCTCCCCCGAGCGCCGCCGGCCCCCGCTCCGCCCCGAGCCGTAGAGGGCGGTCAGCGCGGCGTCCATGGCGGCGTCCCGCCCCGTCGGCTCGTGGCCCGTGCCGTCCCCGCCCTCGCCGCCCAGCACCAGCCGCCAGCGCCGCAGCCGCTCCGCCGCGCCCTCCGCCGCCCCGCCCGGACGGGCCTCCCCCGCCGTCGTGTCCGCCGTCCCCGCCATCGCCGTCCCTCCGCCCTTCCCTGTCCGTCGTGTTCGTCGTGTCCGTCGCGCGCACCCTGTCCCGCGCGTGCGCCGTGACCGTGTCGCGCCGTGCCCGTGCGCCCCTCAGTCCCCCGCCCCCACCGCCGTGCCCGCCGTCGCGCCCGCCGCCGTGAGGAGGAGGTGCACGAGCGGTACCACCGCCTCCGCCCGGACCGGGTCGAGCTCCGGGGCGAAGCCCGGTACGGCCGCCCCGGTCAGGGCCGGGGCCCGGCCGCTCGGGCCGCGCCGCACCAACTCCCCCAAGGTGCGCCGCACCCCCGGCTCGTAAGCCCCGAACGTCCGCCGCAGCAGGGGCAGTACGTCCGTGAACGCCTCGGCGGGCACGGACGTCAGCCAGCCGTCGATCAGCGCCAGCAACCGTTCGTCGTGGACGAGCAGGGTGCCGCCCCCACCGCCGAAGAAGCCCTCGATCCAGGCCGCGGCGTCCGTGGGCGCCGCCGCACGGGACAGGGCCAGACCCATCAGCCGCCCCGTCTCCACCGCGTCCACCGCGCCCTCGTCGAGCAGCAGCCGGGTGGCCCGGCCCCGGATCACCCCCGGCACGGGCTCCCGCCCGGCCAGCGAGCGCAGCACGGCCGTCCAGCGCTCCCGCAGCCCTTCCCGCTCCAGGAGCCCCACGGCCCCGTGCACGGCGTCCACGTGCCCGCGCAGCTCGGCCGCGCCCTCCGCGTCCAGACCCGTGCAGGCGGGCGGGAGGGCCACGCAGATCCGCTCCGCGAGCCCGGCCGCCACCTCCGCGAGCGCCGCCGTGTCGGTGCCCCGTACGTCCCCGTAGCGCAGGGCGCGGGCCAGGGCCGGCAGGGCCTTGGCCAACTGCCCCACGTCGGTGCCGAGGGCCGCCCGCTCCGCGAGCACCCGCATGACCACCGGCAGGGCCTCGGAGACCCCGGCGAGCAGGCAGTCCTCGGCGATCGCGGTGACCTCGCCGAGCTGACGAGCGGCCAGGGCGTCGGACTCGGCACGGGCGGTCGCGGCGGTGAGCACGGTGGTGCCCCAGACCGCGGCCTCCGCGACCCGAACCGACAACTCCGGTTCCCAGCACAGCCGCCAGGTCTCCCGGAAGGTGCCGGTGCCGCCCCGGGAGGCCGTCGGCTCGCCCCAGTGGATGCCGAGGATCCGCAGCCGGTGCAGGAGCAGGCTCCGCGCGGAGTCGGTGTCCTTGCGGAGGTCCAGTTCCAGTTCGCGTTCGGCCGCGGCCGGTTTGAGGCGCAGGGTCCGCTGGAGTCGGGTCAGGTCCCGCTGGAGCGGCACGACCGGGGCGCCCTCCGGCACCTCCCCCAGCTCGTCCCCCACCACCAGGCGGTCCGCGACCAGCGCCAGCGGGACCTCCGAGCCCTCGCACATCACGGAGCGGACCGCGTCCATGGTCTCCGTCAGCCCGGGCAGGGGCCTGCCGCGCATGGCGGCGAGGGCGTCGGCGAGACGTACGGCCTCGATGACGTGGGCCGAGGAGATCGGGACCTCCTCCTCCCGCAGCAGGACCGCCACCTTGGTCAGCCAGCGCTCCACCGGCCGGTCGGCGGCCGTGAAGAGGTGCCGGTACCAGCCGGGGGAGGTGATGCCCGCGCCGTAGCCGCCGGCACGGGCCAGCCTGCGGTGCGTCCAGGGCACCCAGGCGGTCTGCACCTTGGTCCGGGGCAGTCCGGCGAGCTGGGCGCGGTCGGCGGCCACGGTGGTCCGGGCGGCGAGCGCGGGCACGTGCCAGGCCCCGCACACCACGGCCAGGTCCTCGCCGAACTCGCGGCGGGCGGCCCGGATCCGCTGCCTCATGTGGGCCTCGCGGACCAGGTCGCGCGGACGGCCGCCGTCGCCGTGCCGTTCCCGGAGCACGGTCATGGCCTCGGCCACCGCCGCGAAGGCGGCGAGCGGGTCGCCGCCGTTCCCGCGGTGCTCGACGGCGTCCTCCCACCAGCGCTCCGGGTCCTCGTGGCCGGCGGCCCGGGCGAGGGCGGCCAGCGGGTCCAGGCGCAGGTCCGGGTCCTCCTCGGAGGGCCGCCCCGCCGACTCCGCCCCGTCACCGGCCTCCGGCGTCGCGTCGGCATCGGCATCGGCGTCGACGGGGCCTTCCGCCGGGTCCTCCTCGGCCCCGGCCGCCAGGCTGTGGGCGGCGGGCAGGTCGATGAAGCGGACGGGCACCCCCTCGGCGAGCGCCCAACGGACCGCCACCCACTCCGGGGAGAACTCGGCGAAGGGCCAGAACGCGGCCCGGGACGGATCGTCCGCGGCGTGGACGAGCAGGGCGACCGGGGGCCGCATGTCCGGGTCGGCGGCCAGCGGCAGCAGCGGGTCCGCCTCGGGCGGGCCCTCGACGAGCACCGCCCGGGGCCGGGCCGCGTCCAGGGCGGCCCGCAGCGCACGGGCCGAGCCGGGGCCGTGGTGTCGCACCCCCAGCAGCAGGGGGCCGCTCATGCCGTGACCTCCCGGCAGGCCCGGTAGAAGTCCTTCCAGCCCTCGCGCTCGCGGACCACGGCCTCCAGGTACTCCTGCCAGACCACCCGGTCGGCCGCGGGATCGCGGACGACGGCGCCGAGGATGCCCGCCGCCACGTCGGAGGGGCGCAGGACGCCGTCCCCGAAGTGGGCGGCCAGGGCGAGGCCGTTGGTGACCACGGAGATGGCCTCGGCGGTGGACAGGGTCCCGCTGGGGGATTTGACCTTGGTGCGACCGTCGGTGGTGATGCCGTCGCGGAGTTCGCGGAAGACGGTGACGACGCGGCGGATCTCCTCCAGTCCCTCGGGGGCGGGGGGCAGGTCCAGGGCGCGGCCCATCTGGTCCACGCGCCGGGCCACGATGTCGACTTCGGCGTCGGCGCTCTCGGGCAGCGGCAGGACCACCGTGTTGAAGCGGCGGCGGAGCGCGCTGGAGAGGTCGTTGACCCCGCGGTCACGGTCGTTGGCGGTGGCGATCAGGTTGAACCCGCGGACGGCCTGCACCTCTTGGCCCAGTTCGGGCACGGGCAGGGTCTTCTCCGACAGGATGGTGATCAGGGTGTCCTGAACGTCGGCCGGGATGCGGGTGAGCTCCTCGACCCGGGCGGTCATACCCTCGGACATGGCCCGCATGACGGGGCTGGGGACCAGCGCCTCGCGGCTGGGGCCCTCGGCCAGCAGGCGGGCGTAGTTCCAGCCGTACCGGATGGCCTCCTCGGGGGTGCCCGCGGTGCCCTGGACGAGCAGGGTGGAGTCCCCGCTGACGGCCGCCGCCAGGTGTTCGGAGACCCAGGTCTTGGCGGTGCCGGGGACGCCGAGCAGCAGCAGGGCGCGGTCGGTGGCCAGGGTGGTGACGGCGACCTCGACGATGCGGCGGGGTCCGACGTACTTGGGCGTGATGACGGTGCCGTCGGCCAGGGTGCCGCCGAGGAGATAGGTGGCGACGGCCCAGGGCGACAGCTTCCAGCGGGCCGGGCGGGGCCGGTCGTCCGCGGCGGCGAGAGCCTTCAGCTCCTCGGCGAAGGCGTCCTCCGCATGCGGGCGCAGCGCCTCTGTCTCCGTGCCGGTTCCGGTCGTGGTCATGGCTCCCCCTCCAGGTGCTCGTCCGAATTTCCTCGGAGTCCTCGGATGCGTTTCCACGGTGCACCACGGCACTGACAACGCCCCGTCAACCTCCAGCCAAGGCTTTGTCGTTGCAGGTCAGGGCCGTTGTCAGTGGGGCGGCCTACCTTCGGGGCATGACTTGGCAGACGGTGCGCTGGACTGCGGAGCAGGTGCTGTCCCTGGCACCTGACGAGGCGTCGCGCAAGGCGGGGAACAAGCTCGGCGGGGCCGGGCCGTGGTCCGGGGCGGGGTGTTCCGCTTCGGGGGCGGTGTGGGGTCTGTGCAAGGGCAGCGGCAGCAAGCCGTACCGGACGGTGGTGGACCTGACGGGGCCGGCGTTCAGCTGTTCCTGTCCGAGCCGGAAGTTCCCGTGCAAGCACGCGCTGGGGCTGCTCCTGCTGTGGTCGGGGGACGAGCGGGCGGTCGGGGCCGGTGAGCCGCCGGAGTGGGCGGGGCAGTGGCTGGCGGACCGGGCCGCGCGGGCGGAGCGGCGGAAGGAGACGGGCGGCACGGGGGCGGCCGCTCCGGCCGATCCGGAGGCGGCCCGGAAGCGGGCCGAGCGGCGGGCGGCACGGGTCGGCGCGGGGGTCGAGGAGTTGGAGCAGCGGCTGACCGACCTGCTGCGCGGCGGGCTGGCCGGCCAGGAGCAGGCGGGGTACGGGGCCTGGGAGGAGACGGCGGCCCGGATGGTGGACGCGCAGGCCCCGGGGTTGGCGGCACGGGTGCGGGAGTTGGGCACGGTGCCGTCCTCCGGTCCGGGCTGGCCGGCCCGGATGCTGGAGGAGTGCGCGCTGCTGCACCTGCTGGACCGGGCCTGGCTGGGGGTGCCGGCGCTGCCGGCGGCGCTGGCCGCCACGGTGCGGTCGCGGGTGGGGCTGCCGGCTGGGCCGGAGCGGGAGGCCGTCGCGGATTCCTGGCTGGTGTCGGCCCAGTACGACACGGCCTCGCCGGACGGCCGGTTGACCACCCGGCGGATCTGGCTCCAGGGCCTGGGCGGCGGGCGTCCGGCGCTGCTGCTGGACTTCGGCCCGCCGGGGCGGCCGCCCCAACTGGCCCTGCCGGTCGGCCGGGTGATCACCGCGGAGCTCGGTTTCCACCCGGGGGGCGGTCGGCTGCGGGCCGATCTCGGGGAGCTGTCGGGGGCGCCGCTGCCCGCGGCGGGGCCGCCGCAGGGGGTGGACGTGGGGGCGGCGCTCGACCGGTACGGCGCGGCCCTGCGCGAGGACCCGTGGCTGGACTCCTGGCCGGTGGTCCTGGAGGCGGTGATACCGGTCCCCGCGACGGACGGCCGGTGGCAGTTGGCGGACGCCGACGGGAAGTCGGCCCTGCCGATGAGCGTCGGGGGGCGCTCATCGGCGGGTCGCTGGCAGCTGGCCGCGCTGTCGGGCGGGGGGCCGCTCACGGTGTTCGGCGAGTGCGGGCACACCGGCTTCACTCCGCTGACGGCCTGGCGGCCGGGCTCCACGGAGGCGGTGCCGCTGGGCTGAGGGGCGGACGGGGGCACACGGGGGCGGGTGAGCGGCCCGGGGCGCGGATCACGGAGGTCGACGGGACTGCCCCGGTCCCGCGGAGGGGGCGGGACCGGGGCGCGCACGACCCGGGGCGAGGGCCGAGGACACGAGGGACGAGGAGGGGTCGGGGATGACGGCGACGGAGGCGGCGATGGCGGGCGGGGCGGAGGGACCGGCGGTGGCCGACTGGGAGGGGCTGGTCACGGCCGCCCTGCTGGGCACGGAGCGGCGCGGGGGGCCGGGCGCGGGGGGCCCGGAGGCGCTGTTGGACGCGGCGGCGGTGCAGACGGTGCGCCGCCGGGCGGGGCTGCGTCCCGCCGCGGCCGGACCGCTGCCGGTACCGGCGCCCGCGGACGCCCGGCCCGAGCTGCCGGAGCCGGCGCGACGGCGGTTGGCCCAACTGCTGGCGGGGCGGGGGCACGGCGGCGGGTCGGGCCGGGGGACGGCCCCGGACCTGGCCGAGCTGCTGCCGCAGTGGCTGGCCGCGGCCCACGGGCACGGGTACCGGGCCCCGGCGGAGCTGCTGCCGGCCCTGCTGGAGGCGGCCCGGGCCCGGACGGACCTGCGGGCCCCGGCGCTGTCCCTGGCGGGCCCGCGCGGGCTGTGGCTGGCCGGGCTGAACCCGGAGTGGCGGTTCGCGCTGCGCAGCGGGACCGGGGGGACCCTGCTGCCGGACCCGTCCGACGGGCCCGCGGTGCGGCGGCTGTGGGAGGAGGGGCTGTTCGCGGAGCGGGTGGCGCTACTGGGGCTGGTACGGCGGGCGGATCCGGAGGCCGGGCGGGAGCTGCTGGCCTCGGCCTGGGCCACGGAGCGGGCCGAGGACAGGCTGCTGTTCCTGGACTCGCTCCGGGAGGGGCTGGGGGACCCGGACGAGCCCTTCCTGGAGGCCGCCCTCTCGGACCGCAGCCGCAACGTCCGCGTCCTGGCGGCCGAGCTGCTGTCGGCCCTGCCGGGCTCGGCGCTGGCCGCGCGGATGGCCGAGCGGGCCTTGGCCTGCGTGGGCCCGGAAGGGGTGGAGGCACCCCGCGCATGCGATGCGGACATGCAGCGCGACGGCGTCGTCAAGCGCCCTCCGGCGGGCCGGGGGGAGCGCTCCTGGTGGCTGGGGCAGGTGGTGGAGGCGGCCCCGCTGTCCTGCTGGTCGGAGCGGTTCGGCGGGCTGACCCCCGCGGAGATCGTCGCCCGTCCGGTCGCCGAGGGCTGGGCGGAGGACCTGCACGCCGCCTGGTGCCGGGCCGCCGTCCGACAGCGGGACGCCGCCTGGGCCGAAGCCCTCCTCGGTGCTCCCTCGGCCCCGCCCGCCGCCGGCCCCGGCACGGCCTCCCTGGCGGAGCGGGCCAGGCTCCTCGAAACCCTGCCCGAGGACCGGCGGGCGGCCTGGGTGGCGGGCTTCGTGTCGGCGCACGGCCTCTCGGAGGCGTTCCAACTGCTCGGGGTCTGCATGGTGCCCTGGTCGGAGCCGCTGGGCCGGGCCGTGGTGGACGCCCTGGACCTGGCCCGCGACGCCGGCGGCTACCCGTGGAGCTTCAGCGGGGTGATGGGCCTCGCGGAACGCTGCCTCGACCCGCGCGAGGCCGACCGGCTGGCGGCCCTGGCCGCCCCACCGCCCGGGCCGACGGCCTCCGCCGGGGCGGGCGACTACTGGTCGGAGGCCTTCCAACGCCTGGTGGCCACCCTGCGCGTGCGCGCGGCGATGCTCCGGGAGCTGAGCGTGGCGTAGCGCCCGGGTTCGGGAAGGGGTGGGGTGGGGGAAGGGCCCCGCGCGGCGGGAGCCCGCCCCGACCCGGCCGTCAGGCCTCGGCGTGGTCCCGGATATTCGCCCGCACCCAGTCCACGATGGCCGTCGTGGTCGCCCCGGGCGTGAAGATCTCCGCGACGCCCTGCTCCTTCAGCGGCGGGATGTCCTCTTCCGGGATGATGCCGCCGCCGAAGACCTTGATGTCCTCCGCGTCGCGCTCCTTGAGCAGCTCCAGCACCTTCGCGAACAAGGTGTTGTGGGCGCCCGACAGGATCGACAGGCCGATCGCGTCGGCGTCCTCCTGGATCGCGGTGTCCACGATCTGCTCGGGCGTCTGGTGCAGACCGGTGTAGATGACCTCCATGCCCGCGTCGCGCAGGGCCCGCGCGATCACCTTGGCCCCCCGGTCGTGGCCGTCGAGACCCGGCTTGGCGACCACCACACGGATCGGACCGGTCACACCCATCACTACCTCCAGGTGAACGAACGTTAAGCACAGCATCCCGCAAGCAGTCGTTTCGCGGGACGCGGCATGGGGGAAATCACACCTGACGCCTTCGGGTCGTCGGTGCAGCCGGTCGTCAAGGGGAGCCGCGACGAGGTCGCCGCGCCACCGTGCCGCCAGCCGCACGGCACGGTGGCACGGCATTCCGGGAGGCAGGCATGGGCTTGTCGCTGAAAGCATCCGTCCCCTTCACCCTTCCCGCGCTGCCCGTCGGGGCCGTCCGCGCCTCGGTCCTGGAGCTGGCGATCCTGGCCGGACACCTGCTCGTCTACCCCACCGGCCTGCTGCCCGAGCGGTCCGCCCGGGAGGGTGCGGGAGGCACGGAGGAGCCGGGGGCCACCCGCACGGTCCGCCCGCCGGTGATCCTGTTGCACGGCTTCACCGACAACCGCTCCGTGTTCGTCCTGCTCCGCAGGGCGCTCGGCGGGCCGGCGCTCCGCCGGGTGGAGTCCTGCGGGTACTCCCCGCTCACCACCGACCTGCGGACGGCCGCCGCCCGGCTCGCCCGGCAGGTGGAGGAGGTCTGCGAGCGCACCGGGCACGCGCGCGTGGACCTGGTCGGACACAGCCTGGGCGGTCTCGTGGCCCGGTACTACGTGCAGCGGATGGGCGGTGACGCCCGGGTCCGCACGGTCGTCACCCTCGGCACCCCGCACCAGGGCACCCGGATCGCCCCGCTGATGGACGCGCACCCGCTGGTCCGGCAGATGCGCCCGGACTCCCCCGTCATCGAGGAGCTGCGACTGCCCGCACCCGGCTGCACGACCCGCTTCGTGAGCTTCTGGAGCGAGTTCGACCAGTTGATGGTGCCTCCGGATACCGCCCGCCTCACGCATCCGGATCTGATCACCGAGGACGTGCCGGTCACGGGTATCGGCCATCTCGCGCTGCCGGTGCATCCGGCGGTGACGGCGGCGGTCCGCCGGGTCCTCGACGGCCCCGGACTCCGGGACGCGGCCGCCGCCGGGAGCTCCACCGCGGCCTGACCTGCCCGGTTCGGCGGGGCCGGCCGACGGGTCGAGGACGACACGCGCGGGGCGCGGACCGTACCGATCGAAGGTCACAGAAGGCCGGATCCCCTCTTCCGCTGCCCGACTTGTATCGAACAATCCTCGAACACAAGGCCAAGGGCCCGTCTAAGGTCGGCCGAAAGGCGGTCGAATGCCCGGTTCCTTCGCCGCGCGAACCTGCGGAAGATTGTCGATGCCCTGAACCGACGGGTACAGTCACGCCACTGCTCTCCTCCGGGGACCCACCACACTCCCCGGCCACCCAGGCCCCCCACCGCCGAGGCGAAAGAGAAGTTGGTGAACGACCGCCCCCCGTCGGGCCCGTACCCGGATTCCGGTTACGACGGCCTCGCCACCACCACTTTCGCCGGTGACGGGTACTACTCCGCGGAGTCCGCCCCGCAGCAGACCCAAGGCCACGGATTCGCCTATGACCCCTACGGCACCTTCGGGGGCCAACAGGGCTTCGGGGCGGAGGCCACCGGCACTTACGACTCCTCCGCGTGGGCCTCGCAGGAGGCCTATCTCTCCGCGATCCCCGCCCAGTCGGCCCCCGAGGACGTCACCGGGCAGTGGGACGCGAACGCCTGGAACGCCGCCGGGCAGCAGACCGGCGCCTTCGGCTACGACACCGGCGGCCAGGACACCGGCCACTGGGCGATGCCCGCCTACGGAGTGGCCACCGAGACCGGGGCGTTCGACGCCACCGCCTGGAACGGCGCGGCCGAGGAACTCCCCCAGCAGTACGCCCCCGCCTACGAGGCCCTGTCCGGCCACGAGGCGTACCCGGCGCCCGCCGCCGAGGACCACGGCACCGCCGGTCACCTCTCCTACCCGGAGCAGTCCCCCGAGGACCCTGGCCACGCGGCCGCCGACCACACCGGATACCCGGCAGCCGCCGAGTACGCCGAGTACGGCACCTCCGCCGGATACGCGGTCGCGGAATACCCCGAGTACACGGAATTCGCGGAGTACGCGCACCACCAGGACCCCGAGGCCCTCGCGGAGACCGAACCGGCCGCCACCACCGCCGTCTTCGAACTCCCCCTCGACGAGGAGTCCGGCGCCGGGCCCGCCCCGCAGCCCACCGGCCCCTCCCGCTCCGCCCGGCGCGCCGCCCCCGCCGCGAACGCCCGCAGCGCCCGCCGCCGCACCCCCGCCAAACGCTCCGCCCTCCTCACCGTGGCTGTCCCCTCCGCCTGCGTCATGGGCGTCGCCGGGGTCGCCGCCGCCTCCGTGGGCGGGCTGACCGGCAACCAACAGCCGGTCGAGGACCAGCCGGTGGCCATGTCCGCGCCCGACCCGGCCTCCGTGAAGCCCGTCGCCGCCAACCGGCAGCTCGACACCCAGCTCGCCGCCCTCAGCGCCGACGCCGGCGACTTCGCCGACCGCGCCAGCCGCACCCAGGAACGGATCGACCTCAAGGTCCGCCAGGAAGCCGAGCGGAAGAAGCGCGCCGAGGAGGCCGCCCGCAAGGAGGCCCTGCGCCCCAAGTTCGCGCTGCCGGTGGCCCAGCACGGCCTCAGCGCGGGCTACGGCCAGTCCGGCGTCAACTGGATGTCCCTGCACACGGGCATCGACTTCCCCGTCTCGTACGGCACCCCGGTCATGGCCGCCACCGACGGCACCGTCCGCACCCAGTGGAACAGCGCCTACGGCAACATGGCCATAGTCACCTCCCCCGACGGCACCGAGACCTGGTACTGCCACCTGAGCAGCACCAAGATCCGCTCCGGTCCGGTCAAGGCCGGCGACGTCATCGCCTACTCCGGGAACTCGGGCAACTCCACCGGCCCGCACCTGCACTTCGAGGTCCGCCCCGGCGGCGGATCGGCCATCGACCCCCTCACCTGGCTCCGCAGCCACGGCCTCAACCCGACCTGAGCCGGTCCCACCCCTGACGCCCGACGGGGCGCGCGCCTCTCGGCACGCGCCCCGTTCGTCGTTCCCGGTCCGGCCCGAACCCACGGGCTGGGAAAGCCGCTAGAGCTTCTGCACCGGCGCGTAGCGCAGCAGCAGCCGCTTCGGCTTGGCGTCGCCGAAGTCGATGGTCGCCTGCGCGTCCCCACCGGCCCCGGTCACCTGCACCACCGTGCCCAGCCCGAACTGGTCGTGCGTGACGCGGTCCCCCACCGCCAGCGAGACCACCGGCTTGTCCGCGGCGCGGCGGGTCGCGAAGCCCGAGGGGCCCGACCGGCCGCGCGAGGAGGACAGGAACGCCTCCGGCGAGGTGCCGAAGGAGGCCCGGCCGCCGGCGCCCGCACCGGAACCGCGCACCGGCCCGGCCGGCTTCTGCACGGCGCCGGTCCGCTTCCACTGGAGGTACTGCGGGGGGATCTCGTCGAGGAACCGCGAGGGCGGGTTGTACGAGGGGGTGCCCCAGGCGCTGCGCATCGAGGAACGGGTCAGGTACAGCCGCTCGCGGGCGCGGGTGATGCCCACGTACGCCAGCCGCCGCTCCTCCTCCAGCTCCTTGGTCTGCCCCAGGGCCCGCATGTGCGGGAAGACCCCGTCCTCCATGCCGGTCAGGAACACCACCGGGAACTCCAGACCCTTCGCGGTGTGGAGCGTCATCAGGGTGATGACCCCGGAGCCGTCCTCGTCCTCGTCGGGGATCTGGTCGGAGTCGGCGACCAGGGCCACCTTCTCCAGGAAGTCGGCGAGGGTGCCGGCACCTTCCTCCTCGCCCCGCTCCTGCTCGAACTCCAGGGCCACGGCGGCCAGTTCCTGAAGGTTCTCGATGCGGGTCTCGTCCTGCGGGTCGGTGGACGCCTGCAGCTCGGCCAGGTAGCCGGTGCGCTCCAGGACGGCCTCCAGGACCACGGCCGGGCCCGCCCCGGACTCCACGATCGTCCGCAGCTCCTCCATCAGCGCGTTGAAGCGCTTGACGGCGTTGGTGGAGCGGGCGGCCATGCCGTACGCCTCGTCCACCCGCTTCAGGGCCTGCGGGAAGGTGATCCGCTCGCGCAGGGCCAGGGCGTCGACCATGGCCTCCGCGCGCTCGCCGATGCCGCGCTTGGGGACGTTGAGGATCCGGCGGAGCGGGACGTTGTCCTCGGGATTGGCGAGGACGCGCAGGTAGGCCAGGATGTCCCGGACCTCCTTGCGCTCGTAGAAGCGGACCCCGCCGACGACCTTGTAGGGCAGGCCGACCCGGATGAAGATCTCCTCGAACACGCGGGACTGGGCGTTGGTCCGGTAGAAGACGGCGACGTCCCCGGCCTTGGCCTCGGAGGCGTCGGTCAGCCGGTCGATCTCGTCGGCGACGAACTGGGCCTCGTCGTGCTCGGTGTCGGCCACGTACCCGGTGATCGTGGCGCCGTTGCCGGCCTCGGTCCACAGGTTCTTCGGGCGGCGGTTCTCGTTCCGCTCGATGACGGCGTTGGCCGCGGACAGGATCGTCTGCGTGGAGCGGTAGTTCTGCTCCAGCAGGATCGTGGTCGCGTCCTTGTAGTCCTCCTCGAACTGGAGGATGTTGCGGATGGTCGCGCCGCGGAAGGCGTAGATCGACTGGTCGGCGTCGCCCACCACGCACAGCTCGGCCGGCGGCAGGTCCTCGTACCCCTGGCCGACCAGCTCGCGCACCAGGGTGTACTGGGCGTGGTTGGTGTCCTGGTACTCGTCCACCAGCACGTGCCGGAAGCGGCGGCGGTAGTGCTCGGCCACGTCCGGGAAGGCCTGGAGGAGGTGGACGGTGGTCATGATGATGTCGTCGAAGTCCAGGGCGTTGGCCTCGCGCAGCCGCGACTGGTACATCGCGTACGCCTGCGCCAGCGTCTTCTCGAAGCCGTCGACGGCCTGGCCCGCGAAGGCGTCCTCGTCGATGAGCTCGTTCTTGAGGTTGGAGACCTTGGCGTTGAAGGACTTCGGGGGGAACTTCTTCGGGTCGAGGTCCAGATCGCGGCAGACCAGTGCCATCAGGCGCTTGGAGTCGGCGGCGTCGTAGATCGAGAAGGAGGAGGTGAAGCCGAGGCGCTTGGACTCGCGGCGCAGGATCCGCACGCAGGCGCTGTGGAAGGTGGAGACCCACATGGCGTTGGCCCGGGGGCCGACCAGGGCCTCCACGCGCTCCTTCATCTCCCCGGCGGCCTTGTTCGTGAAGGTGATCGCGAGGATCTGGCCGGGGTGGACGTTCCGCGCGGCCAGCAGGTGGCCGATCCGGTGGGTCAGCACCCGGGTCTTCCCGGAGCCGGCGCCGGCGACGATGAGCAGCGGGGAACCGGCGTGCACCACGGCCGCGCGCTGCTGTTCGTTGAGGCCGTCCAGCAGGGCCGCCGGGTCGATCACCGGCTTGGGGGCGCCGTCGCGGTAGTAGGAGTCACCGGACATGGGCACGTCGAACTTCCCGCCGAACAGGTCGTCCGCGGGCTCCTCCGGTCCGTGCTCCTCCGGGGGCGGCGGGTGCTCCTCCTCGGAGGGCTTCAGGTCCGCCAGGAAACTGTCGTCAAAGAGGCTGCTCATCGCCCTCCGAGTCTAGAGGGCCGGACGGACACCGCCCCGCCCCCGGCGGAAATCGGCCGACGGGCATATGCGCGGGGCGCTTCCCGGACCCTTCCCAGTGCGCCGGAGCGGCGCTAGCGTGCTCCGCCCAGGCCGATGCCCTCGTCTCCCCACGGACGGAAGGAGGTGCCGGCTGTGACCACCCACCGCAAGCCGCGTGCCGGATCGCGGATGAACGCGCAGGCCCTCGGTGTCACCTCGGCGGCGCTGGCCTCGGCGGGGCTCCTCGCGGCCCCCGGGGCCGTGGCGGCGCCCGGGCCGGAGCGGAGCGCGGAGGCGCTGCGGGCGGAGGTGGACGGGCTGTACCGGCAGGCCGGGGCGGCGACGCAGCGGTACGACGCGGCGCGGGAGCGGGTGGCCGAGCGGCGGGACGCGGTCGCGGAGCTGATGGCCCAGGTGGCGCGGAGCACCGAGAAGCTGAACGGGGCGCGGCGGCTGCTGGGCAGCTACGCCGCGGCCCGGTACCGCGGCGGGGGGCCGGTCGGGGACACCGCGGCGCTGCTGCTCGCGGACGATCCGCAGGGGTACCTGGCGCAGCGGAGGCTGCTGGACCGGCTGGGCGGGGAGCAGCAGGCGGCGCTCGCGGAGTACCGGGACCGGCGGGCGGGGATCGCCCGGCAGCGGCGGGAGGCGGCGGGCGGTCTGGCGGAGCTGAGCGCGGCCGAGCGGGAGCTGGGGCGGCGCAAGGCGGAGGTGCAGGGGAAACTGGCGCGGGCCCGGGGGCTGCTGGCCTCGCTGACGGAGCGGGAACGGGAGCGGCTCGCGGAGGCCGAGCGGGCGGAGCGGGCCCGACGGGAGCCGCCGGGGGCGCCCGAGGGGCCACCGGAGGTGCCGGTGCCGGGGGATTCCCGGGGGGCGCGGGCGGTGGCGTTCGCGCGGGCGCAGCTGGGCAAGCCGTACGTGTGGGGGGCGACCGGTCCGAACGCCTGGGACTGCTCGGGGCTGACCCGGGCGGCTTGGCGGGCGGCGGGGGTGGAGCTGCCTCGCACCACCTGGGAGCAGGTGGAGGCGGGGCCTCGGGTCCGGGTGTCGGAGTTGGTCCCCGGTGACCTGGTGTTCTTCTACGCGGACATCAGTCACGTGGGGATCTACGTGGGCGGTGGCCGCATGATCCACGCGCCGCGGCCGGGGGCGTACGTGCGGGAGGACTCCATCCACTACCAGCCGATGTACGGGCGGGTCCGGCCGCGCGGGTAGGCGGCCGGACGCGGGGCCCCGGCCGGACCGGTCCCGCGCCCCGGTCTTCAGGGACCGGGCCGGGGGCGGCTCGGGTCCACCGGGGGGCGGCTCAGGTCCAGAGGACGGCGATGAACACGTTGAGGAGGGTGAGGCCGCCGACGGCGCCGAACAGGCCCTTCGGCACGCTCTCCTCGTCGCGCTTGACGTAGACGAGGGCGAGGATGACGAAGAGGACGGCGAGCTTGACGCCGACCTTGACGTTGTTCATGGTGCCGCCGTCGATCTGGTGGAAGCCCACCAGGGCCACGCCGGTGACCAGCATGGTCAGCGCGCCGTGGAGCATCGCGGGGGTGAAGCGGGCGGTGCCCGCGCCCATCGCCTTCATCTGCGTGAGGAAACCGCCGAGGAGGGAGGCGATGCCGATGATGTGGAGCCCGACGAAGACATTGATGAGTACGTCCATGCGGGGAGCCTAGCCAGGCGGCCGAATACGGCCTGACACCGGCCCCTTCCGGTCGGTACCGGTCGGTGGACGGCAGGGTGCGGACAGCAGACGGGCAATTTCCGATCATTGCGCCATCCGCCCGTTACCTTCAGGTTTAGCGTCCTCCCCCATGAAGCATCGAAAGCCGAGGCAGCGCCCGCTCGCCGGAGGCCCGGTCAGGGCCGCGGCCACCACGCTCGCCCTCGCGGGCGCTGCCACCGCCACCACGCTCGACGGCCCCGCCGTCGCGAGCCCCCGCCCCACCCCGGCGCAGGTCAAAGCCGAGGTGGACGGCCTCTACGAGCAGGCCGAAGCCGCCGGCGAGCGGTACAACGGAGCCCGGGAGAAGACCCTCGCCGCCGAACGGAAGGTGGGCGCCCTCCGCGACGAGGCGGCCCGGCGGACCGCCCGTCTGAACACCTCCCGCAACGCCCTCGGCTCGATGGCCGCCTCGCAGTACCGCGACGGCGCCCTCGGACCGGCCGTGCGGCTCGCCCTCGCCTCGGACCCGCAGGACTACCTGGACCGGGCCGCCCGCTTGGAGCGGGCCGGGGACCGCAGCAGCGCCGAGATCGACACGGTGCGACGGCAGGTCGAGGAGGTCCGCACGCTCCGCGGCCGGGCCGCCGACGCCCTGACCGAGCTCCGTACCCAGCAGGCCGCCCTCGCCCGCCACAAGAAGACCGTCGAGGCCAAGCTCGCCACGGCCCGACGGCTCCTGGCCCGGCTCACCGCCGAGGAGCGGGCCCGCTACGAGGCCCTGCGGAGCGCCCCGACCGAGGGCGCGAACGACGGTGCCACCGCCCGCCCCGCCCCGCGGCCCGGCGGCCCGACGGCCGCACCCGGCAAGGGGACGGCCGCGCCCAAGCAACGGGTCAAGCCCGCGCCGGTGAGCTCGCGCGCCGCGCAGGCCGTGGCCTTCGCCCACTCCGCCATCGGCAAGCCGTACGTGTGGGGGGCCACCGGGCCCCGCGCCTTCGACTGCTCGGGGCTGACCCAGGCCGCCTGGCGCTCCGCCGGGGTGTCCCTGCCCCGGACCACCTACACCCAGATCAACGCGGGGCGGCGGGTCTCCCGCTCCGAGCTGGCCCCCGGCGACCTGATCTTCTTCTACTCCGGGGTCAGCCACGTGGGCCTCTACATCGGGGGCGGAAAGATGATCCACGCCCCGCGCACGGGCTCCACCGTGCGCATCGCCCCCATCACCGACATGCCCTGGGCCGGGGCCACCCGCCCCGCCTGACGCGCGCCGGGCCACGGGCGCCCCGGGTGGGGCCGGGGCTCAGACGAGGCGGCGGGCCGTGGCCCAGCGGGTCAGCTCGTGCCGGTTGGACAGCTGGAGCTTGCGCAGCACCGCGGAGACGTGCGACTCCACCGTCTTCACCGAGATGAACAGCTGCTTCCCGATCTCCTTGTACGCGTACCCCCGCGCGATCAGCCGCAGCACCTCGCGCTCGCGCTGGGTCAGCCGGTCCAGGTCCTCGTCCACCGGGGGCGCGTCCGTGGAGGCGAAGGCGTCCAGCACGAACCCGGCGAGCCGGGGGGAGAACACGGCGTCGCCCTCCTGCACCCGGAACACCGAGTCCACCAGGTCGGAGCCGGTGATCGTCTTCGTGACGTAGCCACGGGCCCCGCCGCGGATGACCCCGATGACGTCCTCCGCGGCGTCCGAGACGGACAGGGCGAGGAAGCGCACCGGGTGCTCGGCGGCCGTCATCAGGGAGGCGCACCGCCGCAGCACCTCCACCCCGCCGCCGCCGGGCAGGTGCACGTCGAGCAGGACCACCTCGGGGCGGGTGGCCGTGATCACCGTGACGGCCTGGTCCACGTCGGCGGCCTCCCCGACGACCTCCACGCCCGTGCGGTCGGTCTCGCCGATCTCCGCCTGCACCCCGGCGCGGAACATCCGGTGGTCGTCGACGAGCACCACCCGGACCCGCCGGTCCCCGGACAGCTGAGCCTTCTCCTCGGTCATGCGGTACTCGCCCTCTCCATCTCCAGCTCGACCTCCGTGCCGCCGTCGGGCACGGAACGCAGACGGGCCGTCCCGCCGTTGCGCTGCATCCTGCCGATGATCGATTCTCGTACGCCCATCCGGTCCTGCGGCACCGCGTCCAGGTCGAAGCCCGGCCCGCGGTCCCGCACGGACACGAACACCGTCGGGCCCTCCACCTCGGCGTACACCTGCACCGGGCCGCCCTCGCCACCGTACTTGGCGGCGTTGACCATCGCTTCGCGCGCGGCCTGGACCTGGGCGGCGAGCTTCTCGTCGAGGGGGCAGTCCCCCACGACCACCACCTCGATGGGGACCCCGTGGTGGTCCTCCACCTCGGCGGCCGTCTTCTTCACGGTCTCCGCGAGGGTGTCGGGCTCCTCGGACTCCTCCTTGCCGGTGCCCTCCGGGCGGTAGAGCCAGTTCCGCAGCTCCCGCTCCTGGGCCCGGGCCAGCCGCCGGACCTCCCCGGCGTCCTCGGCGTTGCGCTGGATCAGGGTCAGCGTGTGCAGGACCGAATCGTGCACGTGCGCCGCGACCTCCGCCCGCTCCTGGGCCCGGATGCGCATCAGCCGCTCTTCCGAGAGGTCCTGCGTCATCCGTATCAGCCAGGGCCCGGCGAGCAGGGCGATGCCGACGAGCACCGCCATGGCCGCGGTGAGGACGTTGCCCAACTGGGCCGCGGAGCCCCGCACCACGATGAACACGGTGAGCCCCACCCCCACCAGGGCCACCCCGGCCAGCGCCCGGGCCACCTGGAGCAGGGTGCCGTGCCGGCGCGAGACGCTGGTCCAGTGCGCCCGCCGGGCGTTGTCCGCCTGCCGCCAGACCAGCACCACGCCGGCCCCGACCAGCAGGGTGGGCCACACGTACCGGCCCGAGGCCCCGCCGAGCTGGACCCGGGAGATGAAGATGCCCGTGCCCACGAAGAGGGCGACCAGGGCGAGGACCTGCTGCCGGTCGGGCTTGCGGAGCCGACGGCTGCCGTCCGACAGGGTCTCGAAGAAGGAGCGGTCGGCCGCGCGGCCGCCCACACCGAGCGGCACGAAGACCCAGAAGGCCGCGTACAGCAGCACGCCGAGCCCCTCGCCGAACATGAAGGTGCCCAGGAAGGCGAGCCGGACCCAGACCACCGGCAGCCCGAGGTGACCGGCGAGACCGCGGGCCACGCCGCCGAGCATCCGCCCGTCGGCGCTGCGGTAGAGCCGGCGCGCGGGCGGCTCCTCCCCCTCGGGGGCCGGGCCTCCGGGGGCGGTGCGGGATCGGGGTGCGGTGACGGGCATGGAACCGATGGTCACACGGCCGGCCGGGCGGGCACATCAGGGCATCCCCCCAGTTGTCCGGGGGCGGATATCAGGGTCGGGCCAGGGTCGGGCCTGATACCGGAGGGCGGTGCGGCCGGGAAGGATGGGGCCATGACCGAACGTGACCCGTCGGCGGCGACCGCCGCCCCCGGCCAGGCGACCGGGCAGGAAACAGGCCGGGAAGCCGCCCCCTCCGCCGAACCGCCACCGCTGCGCCGCAGCCGGCGCGGCCATGCCCTGGCGGGGGTCTGCGGCGGGCTCGGGCGCCGCTTCGACGTGGACCCGGTGATCTTCCGGATCGTGCTGGGGGTGCTCGCGGTCACCGGCGGCGTCGGGCTGCTCTTCTACGGCTTCGCCTGGCTCCTGGTCCCGCTGGAGGGCGAGGAGGAGAACGAGGCCAAGCGGCTCCTGACCGGCCGGATAGAGGGTTCGACCCTCGCGGCGGTCCTGACCTCGCTGGTGGGCTGCGCGCTCTTCCTGTCGATGCTGGACAACGGCGCGATGGCGGCCTTCTCCGTGCTGGTCATGGTGGGCCTGGGGGCGGCGGCCCGCTGGTCGCGGCGGCGCCGGGCGGCCGCGGAGACGGCGGACGAGCCGGCGCACCCGCGGCCGGAGGCCCCTCCCGAGACCAAGGCGCCCCCCACCCCGGTGGTCATGTCCTGGTGGAAGGACCCCCTCCTGAAGGACGCCGAGGGCCGCCCGGTCAGCGTGGGCTACCTCTGGGGTCCGGACAGCTCGGTGCCCGCCGGGCACCGCGGCTTCGGAGAGCCGGATCCGGACGGCGCCCTGGCCGGACGGACCTGGCCCGAGGGCCCCGAGGAGGCCGGCAAGGCGGCGGTCCGACCGCGGGGCGGCGGGATCGGCGGACGGATCTTCCTGCTGGCGGTGCTCGCCGCCGTGGCCGGGACCGCGGCGAGCTGGCACGGCCATCCGCTGGGCCAGGCCCTCCAGACCGGCTTCGCCGCGGCCCTCGCCGTGTTCGGGCTCGGCCTGGCCGTCAGCTCCGTCCGGGGGCGCACCGGCTTCGGCACCCTGCTGCTGTCGGTGCTCACGGCCGGGCTGCTCCTGGGCGCCACCGTGATGCCCCGGGAGATCGGCACGGACTGGATGCGGACCACCTGGCGCCCGACCGCCGTCTCCGCGGTGCAGCCCTCGTACACCGCGGGCACGGGCCTGGCCACGCTGGACCTCAGCCGGCTCGATCTGCCGAAGGGGCGCTCCCTGGCGGTGTCGGCGGAGATCCGGGCGGGCCGGCTCAAGGTCGTCCTGCCCCGGGAGGTCACCGCCCGGGCCGAGATCACGCTCGGCGTGGGCGACGTCCAGCTGCCGGGTGAACGGCAGGACCACGTCCGGGTCCAGCGGGACCGTACGCGGACGGCGGTGCTGCCGCCCGAGCCGGGCACCGAGCCCGGCGGAACGATCGAACTGCGGCTGGAGGCCGCGGTGGGACAGGTGGAGGTGGCCCGTGCGGCGTCATGAGTTCCAGCCGGGGCGGCTGCTGGCGGGGCTGGTCCTGCTGACCGCCGGGGTGCTGTACCTGGTGGACGCGACCGGCGGGATGGACCTGCCCTGGTTCGTGATCATCCCGATGACCATGGGCGGGCTGTCCCTGGCCGCCCTGGTCGGGCTGACCACCTACGCGGTCCGGCGGGACCGCCGGGAATGACGCCACGCGTCCAGTGACAGGTAGGGGGCCCCGGCCAGCACCAGCGGCAGCCAGGCCATCAGGTAGACCAGGTCGTTGCCGTAGTAGTACGGCGTGGTCTGCCAGCTGATGGTGAGCCACAGGCTCAGGGAGATCAGGGCGCCGCCCGCGGCGGCCCACCGGGCGAAGAGCCCCGCCAGGGTTCCGAGCCCGACCAGCAGCTCCCCCACGGCCAGCAGCACCGCGAAGCCCACCGGGGCCTTCAGGGCCAGGTCCACCAGGGCGGGCACGGCCGAGCTGTCACGGACCCCGCGCATCAGATCGCCGATGGAGCCGTCCCCGGCGGCCTTCAGGAAGGCGGAGTCGGTCAGCTTGTCCAGTCCCGCGTAGACGAAGGTGACACCGAGGAAGATCCGCAGCGGGACCAGGGGGTGCCGGGCGGCCGCGGCGAGCAGGGCGCGGAGCCGGTCGCGCGGCGCGGGGGCGGGAGCGGGGGCGGTGGGGATCTCGGAACCGGTCACATGGTCATCATGACCCCGGTCACTCCGCCACGTCGATGGTGCACCGGTTGGATTCCACTCCGGCCGCGGTGATCACCTGCACCTCGATCCGGCCGGGCTCCACGTCCGCCGGTACCGGCACGGTCAGCACCAGGTCGGAGGGGTTGCGGAAGCCGCCCGCCACGGGCACCAGCGGCACGTGCACGTGGACGGAGCCGATCCGGACCACCAGCCGGGCCAGCATCTCGGGGGTCTGCGCCCCCGGCGGCACGAAGCCGACGCCCCGGATCTCGATGTCGTCGCCGGTGCGGATGGAGGCGTCCAGGTCCCCGGGCTCCCGGATCCGGACCACGGACAGCACCACGGGTCGGCTGCCCTCGGCGTACTTCCCCGCCAGGTACACGGCCGCCGACAGGCCGGTCAGCAGGGTCAGGGCCCAGGGGAGCTGCGGCAGCCGGTCCGGGAACCGGGCCAGGGTCACGGCCACGAAGGACAGGGTGACCGTGGACATGAGCACGTACTGGGCGTCGGGGAAGCTGCCCCGCCCGGCGTCGTCGGTGAGCAGGTCCGCGCCACGGGGCCGGTCCGCCGGGAGCTTCTGGAGCCGCTGACCGAGGATGCGGACCGAGACCACCCGGCGCACGAGCACGGCCACCGCGGAGGTGAGGGCGAGCACGATCAGCAGGGGCAGGGCCCGGCCGAGCTCCAGACCCTGGTGGAGGGCGGCCCGCTCCGGGCCGGGGGCGGTGGCGGCCAGCCGGAGCGTGGGCAGCAGCACCGCGAAGGCGGTGAGGAGCAGCCAGGCGCAGGGCACGGTGCGGGAGGTGGAGAGACGGTTGTCCTCGCCGACGAGCGGGGCGAGGAGGCCGCCGCGCAGGGACTGCCCGCGGGCGGCGAGGGTGAGCAGGGCGGCGAGGACCACCGCGGCGAGCAGTCCGGTGGTGCGGGCGGTGCTCCAGCCGGTGCCGAGGGCGGTGGCCACCTGCACCACCAGCAGGATCCCGGCGGCGATCCACACGGCGAGCACGGCCCGCCGGGACAGCAGGTACAGCCAGGAGTGCCCGGCCTCGCGCCCCCGCTCGGCCGCGGTGACGGCGGACTGGGTGAGTTCGTCGGAGACCCACTGGCGGGAGGCTCCGGCGGAGCGGGCGACGGCGGCGGGCAGGCCCTGGCCCGCGGCGAACTCGTCGCGGAGCTCCAGGAAGGCGGCGACGGCTCGTCGGTGCCCTTCGCGGGCCCCGTGCGGGCAGGCCTCGCAGGTACAGCCGCCGCCGTGGGTACTTCGGCGCATCTCTTGGACAGCCACGAACGTGCCGCCTCTCTAACTACCGTGCAGTGCCTGCGAATTGTGCACCACTGCGGCAGTGTTCCGGATTGCGGCCGATGTCAGAGCGGGTGAATCCCCGGTCACGGAGTTGACGCCACGCGCTGCCTGAGGGGCTGGTAGCTGATCCACGCGACGAGGTCGGAGCCCAGCTGTTCCCGGGTGGCGAGGGCGCTGCGACGGTCGATGAGCACGGGTTTCCCGGCGGCCCGCGCGGTCAGTTGGATGCGGCAGGCCCGGTCCAGGGAGAGGAACCACCAGGCGGCCGCGTCCACGGAGCCGCCGACGGTCAGCAGCCCGTGGTTGCGGAGGATCAGCGCCTTGCGGGGCCCGAGGGCCGCCGCGATCAGCCGGCCCTCGGCCTCGTCCACGGCCACCCCGGTGTAGCGGTCGAGGAGTCCGTGGTCCTCGTAGAAGGCGCAGGACTCCTGGCTGATGGGGTCGAGGAGGTCACCGAGGGCGGCCAGGGCCGTGCCGTGCACGGAGTGGGCGTGGGCCACGGCGACCACCTCGGGCCGGGCCCGGTGCACGGCCGCGTGCACGGTGAAGGCGGCCTGGTTGACGTGGCGGTCGCCCCGCAGCACCCGGCCCGCGCCGTCGACGAGCAGCAGGTCCTCGGGGGTGGTGCGGGCGAAGGACAGGCCGAAGGGGTTGACCCAGTAGCAGTCCTCGAACTCCGGGTCGCGGGCGGTGAGGTGGCCCGACACGCCCTCCTCGAAGCCGAGGGTGCCGAACAGGCGCAGCGCCTCGGCCAGCCGCTCCTTGCGGTGGGCGCGCTCCTCCTCCGGGGTGCCGAACCGGGGCGGCATCGCGAAGCGCAGCTCCTCGGCGGGCACGGGCGGGGGCTGCTCGGGCATCGCGCGCTCCTTCGTCGGCTCGGGCCCCGCAACGTACCGGCGCCCGCCCCAGGTGACCAGAGTCGCGCGGAACCCCGGGAACGGCGGGAGCCGCCGTCCCGCGAGGGGACGGCGGCTCCGCGGCGGACGGGCGGGATCGCTCCCGCGCCGTCCTACTCCCACTCGATGGTGCCCGGGGGCTTGCTGGTGCAGTCGAGGACGACGCGGTTGACGTCGGGGACCTCGTTGGTGATGCGGGTGGAGATGCGGGCCAGCACCTCGTACGGCATGCGGGTCCAGTCGGCCGTCATGGCGTCCTCGGAGGAGACCGGGCGCAGCACGATGGGGTGGCCGTAGGTGCGGCCGTCGCCCTGGACGCCGACGCTGCGGACGTCGGCGAGGAGGACCACCGGGCACTGCCAGATCTCGCGGTCGAGACCGGCGGCGGTCAGCTCGTGGCGGGCGATGGCGTCGGCCTCGCGGAGCAGGTCCAGCCGCTCCTTGGTGACCTCGCCGACGATGCGGATGCCGAGGCCGGGGCCGGGGAACGGCTGGCGCTGGACGATCTCCTCGGGGAGGCCGAGCTCCTGGCCCACCATGCGGACCTCGTCCTTGAACAGCTGGCGCAGCGGCTCGACGAGCCGGAACTCCAGGTCCTCGGGGAGGCCGCCGACGTTGTGGTGCGACTTGATGTTCGCGGTGCCGGTGCCGCCGCCGGACTCGACGATGTCCGGGTACAGGGTGCCCTGGACCAGGAACTCCACGGGCTGGTCGCCGGGGGCCTCGGCCACGATCTCGGCCTGGGCCTGCTCGAACACGCGGATGAACTCGCGGCCGATGATCTTCCGCTTCTCCTCGGGGTCGGAGACCCCGGCGAGGGCGGTCAGGAAGCGCTCCTGGGCGTCGACCACCTTCAGCTTGACGCCGGTGGCGGCCACGAAGTCCTTCTCGACCTGCTCGGTCTCGCCCTTGCGCATCAGACCGTGGTCCACGTACACGCAGGTGAGCTGGGAGCCGATGGCCTTCTGGACCAGGGCCGCGGCGACCGCGGAGTCCACGCCGCCGGAGAGGCCGCAGATGGCGCGCTTGGTGCCGACCTGGGCGCGGATGGCCGCGACCTGCTCCTCGATGACGTTGCCGGTGGTCCAGCTGGGCTCGATGCCGGCGCCGCGGTAGAGGAAGTGCTCCAGGACCTGCTGGCCGTGGGTGGAGTGCATCACCTCGGGGTGGTACTGCACGCCGTAGAGCTTCTTCTCGTCGTTCTCGAAGGCCGCGACCGGGACCACGTCGGTGGAGGCGGTGACGGAGAAGCCCTCGGGGGCGGCGGAGCAGGCGTCGCCGTGGGACATCCACACCGGCTGGTGCTCGGGGGTGCCCTCGAAGAGGGTGGAGCCGGTCTTGGTGACCGTCAGCGGGGTGCGGCCGTACTCGCGGGCGCCGGTGTTGTCGACGGTGCCGCCGAGGATCTTGGCCATCAGCTGGAAGCCGTAGCACATGCCGAAGACGGGGATCCCGGCCTCGAACAGCGCGGCGTCGAGCTGCGGGGCGCCCTCCTCGTACACGGAGGACGGGCCGCCGGAGAGGATGATCGCCTTGGGGTTCTTCGCGAGCATCTCCGCCACGGGCATCGTGCTGGGCACGATCTCGCTGTAGACGCGGGCCTCGCGGACGCGGCGGGCGATGAGCTGGGCGTACTGGGCGCCGAAGTCGACAACGAGGACCGTGTCGGGGGCGGTCTCTGGGGCAGCAGCGGACGGTGCTTGTGACACGGGGCGGCCTTCCGGCGGACGAGTGGCTTGTTTTGTCGATTCTAACGGGGCCCGTACACCCGGATTCGTCTCACCATCCGAACCCGGTTGGCTCCGGGCGGGGCGGAGGGACATAATCCGTACCGTGCGCGAGCAGCTGAGCTTCCGCCGGGCCCGCGAGGCCGCCCGCGCCGAGGCCGCCGGGGAACGCGCCCGGCAGCCGCACCGCGACCGCTTCACCAAGGCCGCGTAGCCGGC
>NZ_JBEOSD010000062.1:0-42237 GCF_040302735.1 Streptomyces sp. NPDC097619
TTCTTGCGTTTCCGACTCTATCAGACCGTTTCCGTTCCGATTTCCTCGGCGCCTTTCCGGTCCCGACCGCTTTCGCGTCCGTTTCCTTTCCGGCGATTCCAACCTTACCAGACTCATTTCCTTGCCGTTTCCGGCTGGGATTCGAATTCGGTGGCCGTTGGGGGCCTTTCCCTTTCGGGCGGATCAGACCGTATCAGGTTTCCCGACTGGTTGATCCCACCCGATCTCGGGCCGTCCAGGCACATGTGTGTGCCCGGGTCGGTGCGAGGTGGAGACGTCAACGTACTGGAGCGGGGCCCCGGATGCAAATCCGGTTGCCCCGCTCCCGTGAAGGCCGTACGGGCGAGGTCAGACCTCGACCACGACGGGGAGGATCATCGGACGCCGGCGGTAGCCGTCCGAGACCCACTTGCCCAGCGTGCGGCGGATGAGCTGCTGCAGCTGGTGCGGCTCGGCCACGCCGTCGGCGGCCGCCTTGGCGATGGCCTCCTCGATCTTCGGGACCACGCCCACGAAGGCCGAGTCCTCGATGCCGGAGCCCCGGGCGTTGATGTTCGGGCCGCCGACCACCTTGCCGGTGGTGCTGTCCACGACCACGAACACCGAGATGATGCCCTCGTCGCCCAGGATGCGGCGGTCCTTCAGCGAGGCCTCCGTGACGTCGCCGACCGAGAGGCCGTCCACGTACACGTAGCCCGCCTGGACCTTGCCCGTGATGCGGGCCTTGCCGTCGACCAGGTCGACGACGACCCCGTCCTCGGCGATGACGATGCGGTCCGCGGGGACGCCTGTCATCACGCCGAGCTCGGCGTTGGCGCGCAGGTGGCGCCATTCGCCGTGGACCGGCATCAGGTTCTTCGGTCGGCAGATGTTGTAGAAGTACAACAGCTCGCCGGCCGAGGCGTGGCCCGAGACGTGGACCTTGGCGTTGCCCTTGTGGACGACGTTGGCACCCCAGCGGGTCAGACCGTTGATCACGCGGTAGACCGCGTTCTCGTTGCCCGGGATCAGCGAGGACGCCAGGATCACCGTGTCGCCCGGAACGATCCGGATCTGGTGGTCGCGGTTCGCCATCCGGGACAGTGCGGCCATCGGCTCGCCCTGGGAGCCCGTGCAGACCAGGACGACCTCGTGGTCCGGCAGGTCGTCGAGGGTCTTGACGTCCACGATCAGACCGGCCGGGACCCGCAGGTAGCCCAGGTCACGGGCGATGCCCATGTTCCGGACCATGGAGCGGCCGACGAAGGCGACCCTGCGGCCGTACTCGTGGGCGGCGTCCAGGACCTGCTGGATGCGGTGCACGTGGCTCGCGAAGCTCGCCACGATGATCCGCTTCTGGGCACCCGCGAAGACTCCGCGGATGACGTTGGAGATGTCGCGCTCCGGCGGGACGAAGCCCGGGACCTCGGCGTTCGTCGAGTCGGAGAGCAGCAGGTCGATGCCCTCCTCACTGAGCCGCGCGAAGGCGTGCAGGTCGGTGAGGCGGTTGTCCATCGGGAGCTGGTCCATCTTGAAGTCGCCGGTGGCGACCACCAGGCCCGCGGGGGTGCGGATGGCGACGGCCAGGGCGTCCGGGATGGAGTGGTTGACCGCGATGAACTCGCAGTCGAAGGGACCGAGCTGCTCGCGGTCGCCCTCCCGCACCTCCAGGGTGTAGGGGCGGATCCGGTGCTCCTGAAGCTTCGCCTCGATGAGGGCGAGCGTCAGCTTGGAGCCGATCAGCGGGATGTCCGGCTTCTCCCGGAGGAGGTACGGGACGGCACCGATGTGGTCCTCGTGTCCGTGAGTCAGGACGATGCCCTCGATCTGGTCGAGGCGGTCCCGGATGGACGAGAAGTCCGGCAGGATCAGGTCGATGCCCGGCTGCTCCTCCTCGGGGAAGAGCACGCCGCAGTCGACGATCAGCAGCCTGCCGTCGAACTCGAAGACGGTCATGTTGCGGCCGATCTCGCCGAGACCCCCCAGGGGGGTCACGCGCAGGCCGCCCTTGGGCAGCTTCGGCGGGGGGCCGAGTTCAGGGTGCGGATGGCTCAAAAGACTCTCCTCAACCACGCGCGCCACGTGCCTCGGGGCACGTGGCGCGCGTGTCATTCGTGCACGTGCTGGGTCGGTGTCGTTCTGTTCAGTTGTTCTGCTTGTTCAGTTGTGAAGTCCGTTGTCAGAGCTCTACCCCGCCGGCGGCGAGATCGAGCTTGAGCTGGGCGGTCTCCTCGTCGGAGAGGCCGACCAGCGGGAGCCGGAGCGGGCCCGCGGGCAGTCCCTGCAGGGCCAGGGCGGCCTTCGTGGTCATGACGCCCTGGGTGCGGAACATGCCCGTGAACACCGGCAGCAGCTTCTGGTGGATCTCGGCGGCCTTCTGCACGTCGCCGGACTGGAAGGCGTCCGCCATGGCGCGCAGCTCGGGGGCGACCACGTGGCCGACCACCGAGACGAAGCCGACCGCGCCCACGGAGAGCAGCGGCAGGTTGAGCATGTCGTCACCGGAGTACCAGGCCAGGCCGCTACGGGCGATGGCCCAGCTCGCCCGGCCGAGGTCGCCCTTGGCGTCCTTGTTGGCGACGATCCGGGGGTGCTCGGCCAGCCGGACCAGGGTCTCGGTCTCGATCGGGACCCCGCTGCGGCCGGGGATGTCGTACAGCATGACCGGCAGCTCGGTGGCGTCGGCGATGGCCGAGAAGTGCCGGTAGAGGCCCTCCTGCGGCGGCTTGTTGTAGTAGGGGGTCACGGCCAGCAGGCCGTGCGCGCCGACCCGCTCCGCGCCGCGGACCAGCTCCAGGGTGTGGTGGGTGTCGTTGGTGCCGATGCCCGCGACCACGTGGGCCCGGTCTCCGACGGCCTCCAGTACGGCTCGTACGAGGTCGGTTTTCTCCGCGTCCGTGGTGGTCGGGGACTCACCGGTGGTCCCGTTGACGATCAGGCCGTCGTTGCCTGCGTCCACCAGGTGGACGGCCAGTCGCTGCGCGCCGTCGAGGTCGAGGCCGCCAGTCGCCGTGAACGGCGTGATCATGGCGGTGAGGACCCGCCCGAAGGGGGTCTGCGGAGTGGAGATCGGAGCCATGGGTCACACGCTACTCGCTGCTCTGCCCGCGGTGTCCCCTCGGGGGACGTGAAGACGGTATTGGAGCCCGGCACTGCCTGCTCGGGGGTTCAAGCAGTGCCGGGTCCGTTTGATCAGCCTAGATGAACTTCACGAAACGCCGCAATACGGACACTTCGTTCCGTGGACCGTACGTGTGTGCGCTAGGGCGCGACCCGGCCGTTCGCGTTGAAGGCGGCGTGGGTCAGCGGCATCAGCCGGGCCCAGTGCTCCTCCATCTTCTGGCCCACCATCTCGATCTCCCGCTGCGGGAAGGAGGGCACCTTCGCCAGCTCGTGCTGGGTGCGCAGACCGAGGAAGTGCATGAGCGAGCGAGCGTTGCAGGTGGCGTACATCGAGGAGAACAGGCCGACGGGCAGCACCGAGCGGGCCACCTCGCGGGCCACGCCCGCCGCCAGCATCTCCTGGTACGCCTCGTACGCCTGCCGGTAGGAGTCCTCCATGACCCGGCCGGTCAGCTCCTGCTGCGCGGCGGTGCCCTCGACGAAGACGTACTTGCCCGGGCGGCCCTCCTGGACCAGCTTGCGGTCGGCGTCCGGGACGTAGAAGACCGGCTCCAGCTCCCTGTAGCGGCCCGATTCCTCGTTGTAGGACCAGCCGACCCGGTGCCGCATGAACTCGCGGAACACGAAGATCGGGGCGCTGATGAAGAAGGTCATCGAGTTGTGCTCGAAGGGGCTGCCGTGGCGGTCGCGCATCAGGTAGTTGATGAGCCCCTTGGAGCGCTCGGGGTCCTTCTGCAGCTCGTCCAGGGACTGCTCGCCCGCCGTCGACACCCGGGCGGCCCACAGGACGTCGGAGTCGCCGGCCGCGTGCTTCACCAGCTCCACGGTGACGTCGCTGCGGAAGCTCGGCTTCAGATCGGGTGCGGGGGTGTCGCTCACCGGCGGGGTCCTTCCAGTCGCATCGCTCAGGGCGGCGCTTACTCTAGGCGGCTCCGACCGGCCACCGCACACTCGCCGCTCGCCCATAAAGTTTGGATAATGTGCCGCAAACCGGCACCACGGACGCTTCCCGTGCGTCTGACTGGGTAACAGGAGAAATCCCTGCCCGTCAGCACCACCCGTCGTGAGGAGCGTCCCACCATGTTTCGCCGGCGCCGCGAGCCCGTGCCCTTCGCCTTCGTCGCCGAGGCGGACCGATTCCGCAGTAACGTCACTCCCCCGCCGCGCGAGAGTCTGAGCAAGACTCAGATCGCCGCCCGTAGTCTGGTCGGACTCACCGTGGTGTCCGGTCTGGTCGGCGCCCTGCTCTTCGGCATGCCCGCCCTCCAGCCGCACCAGGCACCGGAGAAGGCACAGCAGTCCGAGGCGGCACAGAACCGCTGACCCGTCCGGGCCCCTGGGGTGGAAGGCCGACCCCGGGCTGGATAGCCTCACCAGGCACACAGCCCGACCGAATGTGCATGTGAGTGAGGATCAGCCGTGCCCCTGCCCTTCCTGACGGCGGACCGCGCATACGAAGCGCAAGACGCGGACCCGGCGGACACCGCCCTGCCCTACGAGGACCACGAGCGGTGGCGCCGCCCGTACCGGCCCGGCCCCTGGCGGGTCGCCGCGGGGGCGCTGCTGCTGCTCCTGGCCTCGTTCATGCTCCTGGCCACGATGATCGTGGCCTTCGCCGGGGCCTGGGCGGGGGCCGGGCTCTGCCTGGCCGCGGCCTGCCTGGTGGTCGCGGGGGCCCTGCGGCTGCTGCGCATGGGCGTGTGGGTGAACCCCCACGGTCTGCGCCGGGTCTCCTTCTTCCGCACCCGGACCGTGTCCTGGGAGCAGGTGGACCGGATCCGCACCAGCCAGCAGCCGGTGCGTTGGCTGGGTCTGCCGCGGACGGTGCAGGGTCAGGCGATGACGCTGGTGCTGCGCGGTGGGGGCGGCCCGGACCTGCCCCTGATGACCGACCACAACGCCGACTTCCTGTCCCGCACCGAAGCCTTCGACCGGGCCGCGGCCCGGCTGGCCGGGTGGACGACGGAGCGGGAGCCGGCGCCGGTCGGCTGACGCGCCGCCCGGTCGCCGGGTGGCCCCGAGGAGCCCGTACGGATCAGGTCCGTACGGGCTTCTTCTCGTGCTGGTGGAGGGCGATGGCCCGCTGCATGGCCTTCCTGGCCCGGGGGGTGTCCCGGGCGTCGTGGTAGGCCACGGCGAGACGGAACCAGTTGCGCCAGTCGTTGGGCGCGTCTTCCGTCTCCTCCTTGCGGCGGGCGAAGACCTCGTCGGCGGAGTCGCGGAGGATCCGGCCGTGCTCGTCCCGGGCGAGTTCGTCGACGGGGAGCCCGCCCTCGGCCTCCAGTTCGGTGGCGAGCCGGTTCGCGCGGGTCACGAACCGGGTGTTCTGCCAGAGGAACCAGCCGCCGATGACGGGCAGGATGAACACCGCCACGCCGAAGGTGACGGTGAGCCAGGTGCCCTGCTGGATCAGGGCGACGCCGCGGCCGCCGGCCAGGACGAAGTAGACGGCCAGGACGGCGGCCATGATGAAGTACGAGATCTTCGCGCGCATGTGGTGCTGCCTGCTGTTCAGCCGAGGTCGAGGAAGTTTTCCAGGCCGAAGGTGAGGCCCGGGGTGGTGACCACGCGGCGCGCGCCGAGCAGGATGCCCGGCATGAAGCTGCTGTGGTGCAGGGAGTCGTGGCGGATGGTCAGGGTCTCCCCCTCGCCGCCGAGCAGCACCTCCTGGTGGGCGAGGAGCCCGCGCAGGCGGATGGCGTGCACGGGCACCCCGTCGACGTCGGCGCCACGGGCTCCGTCGAGAGCGGTGGCCGTGGCGTCGGGCTGCGGGGCGCAGCCTGCCTTCGTCCGGGCCTCGGCGATGAGCTGGGCGGTGCGGGTGGCGGTGCCGCTGGGGGCGTCGACCTTCTTGGGGTGGTGCAGTTCGACGACCTCGACGGATTCGAAGTACGGCGCGGCCTGCGCGGCGAACTTCATGGTGAGGACGGCGCCGATGGAGAAGTTCGGGGCGATGAGCACACCGGTGGCGGGCGTGGCGGCCAGCCAGGTGCGGAGCTGCGCGAGGCGGTCCTCGGTCCAACCGGTGGTCCCGACGACGGCGTGGATGCCGTGCCCGAGGCAGTACTCGAGGTTGGCCATCACGGAGTCCGGGGTGGTCAGCTCGACGGCCACCTGGGCGCCGGTCCCGGCCAGCGTCTCCAGGGAGTCGCCGCGGCCGAGGGCCGCGACCAGTTCCATGTCCTCCGCGGCTTCCACGGCCTTGACGGCCTCGGAGCCGATGCGGCCCTTGGCGCCGAGGACGGCCACGCGCAGCTTGCTCATGTTCTTCGCTTCCTTCGGTACGGACGTACGACGGATCAGGCGACCGCTTCGTCCAGGCGGGCGGCCTGCTTCTCCTTGAGCGGGCCGATCACCGAGAGGGACGGGCGCTGGGCCAGTACATCGCGTGCCACCTCGCGGACGTCGTCCGGGGTCACCGCGGCGATGCTGGTGAGCATGTCGTCCACGGACATCTGGGTGCCCCAGCACAGTTCGCTCTTGCCGATGCGGTTCATCAGGGCGCCGGTGTCCTCCAGGCCGAGGACGGTGGAGCCGGAGAGCTGGCCGACGGCGCGGGTGATCTCCTCGTCCGAGAGGCCCTCGGTGGCGACCTTGTCCAGTTCGTCGCGGCAGATCCGCAGGACGTCGTGGACCTGGCTGGGACGGCAGCCCGCGTACACGCCGAAGAGGCCGCAGTCGGCGAAGCCCGAGGTGTACGAGTACACGCTGTAGGCGAGGCCGCGCTTCTCCCGGACCTCCTGGAAGAGCCGGGAGGACATGCCGCCGCCGAGGGCGGTGTTGAGGACGCCGAGAGCCCAGCGGCGCTCGTCGGTGCGGGCCAGGGCCGGCATGCCGAGGACCACGTGGGCCTGTTCGGTCTTGCGGCCGAGGAGTTCCACGCGTCCGGCGGTGCGGAGGGTGCGGGTGCCGGTGCGGGGGGCGACGGGGACGGCGTCGGTGCGGCCGAGGGCGCCGGCCCTCTCGAAGGCGGCGCGGACCTGGCGGACGACCTTGGCGTGGTCGACGTTGCCGGCGGCGGCGACCACGAGGTGGGTCGGGTCGTAGTGCTTCTTGTAGAAGCGGGCGATCTGGTCGCGGCTGAGCGCGTTGATCGTGTCCACGGAGCCGAGCACCGGACGGCCGAGCGGGGTGTCGCCGAGCATGGTGTGCGCGAACAGGTCGTGGACCATGTCGCCGGGATCGTCCTCGGTCATCGCGATCTCTTCGAGGATGACCCCGCGCTCGGCGTCGACGTCGGATTCGAGGATGAGCGAGCCGGTGAGCATGTCGCAGACCACGTCGATGGCCAGCGGCAGGTCGGTGTCGAGCACCCGCGCGTAGTAGCAGGTGTACTCCTTCGCCGTGAAGGCGTTCATCTCGCCGCCGACGGCGTCGATGGCGGAGGAGATGTCGAGGGCGGACCGCTTCTTGGTGCCCTTGAACAGGAGGTGCTCGAGGTAGTGCGTGGCGCCGTTCAGCGTGGGGGTCTCGTCGCGGGATCCGACGTGCGCCCAGATGCCGAAGGTGGCGGAGCGGACGGAGGGCAGCGTCTCGGTGACGACGCGGAGTCCGCCGGGGAGGGTCGTGCGGCGGACGGTGCCGATGCCGTCACGGCCCTTGAGGAGCGTTTGGGTACGGGCGACGGCCCGCCCCTCCGAAGAGGGGCGGGCCGTGGCACGGGAACTGCGCGACGTCACTTGTCGGAGTCGTCCTTGTTCTCGTCGGAGGCGTCGCTCTCGCCCTCGATCACGGGGATCAGGGAGAGCTTGCCGCGCTGGTCGATCTCGGCGATCTCGACCTGGACCTTCGAGCCGACCGCGAGCACGTCCTCGACGTTCTCCACGCGCTTGCCACCGGCGAGCTTGCGGATCTGCGAGATGTGCAGGAGGCCGTCCTTGCCCGGGAGCAGGGAGACGAAGGCACCGAAGGTGGTGGTCTTGACGACCGTGCCCAGGTAGCGCTCGCCGACCTCCGGCATGGTCGGGTTGGCGATGCCGTTGATCGTGGCGCGGGCGGCCTCGGCGGCCGGGCCGTCGGCGGCACCGATGTAGATGGTGCCGTCGTCCTCGATCGTGATCTCGGCGCCGGTGTCCTCCTGGATCTGGTTGATCATCTTGCCCTTGGGGCCGATGACCTCGCCGATCTTGTCCACGGGGATCTTGACGGTGATGATCCGCGGGGCGTTGGGGGACATCTCGTCCGGGGTGTCGATCGCTTCCATCATCACGTCGAGGATGTGGAGGCGGGCGTCGCGGGCCTGCTTGAGGGCCGCGGCCAGGACGGAGGCCGGGATGCCGTCCAGCTTGGTGTCGAGCTGGAGGGCGGTGACGAACTCCTTGGTGCCGGCGACCTTGAAGTCCATGTCGCCGAAGGCGTCCTCCGCACCGAGGATGTCGGTGAGGGCGACGTAGTGCGTCTGGCCGTCGATCTCCTGGGAGATCAGGCCCATGGCGATGCCGGCGACGGGGGCCTTGAGGGGCACACCGGCGTTCAGCAGCGACATGGTGGAGGCGCAGACGGAGCCCATGGAGGTGGAGCCGTTGGAGCCGAGGGCCTCGGACACCTGACGGATCGCGTAGGGGAACTCCTCGCGGGTCGGGAGGACCGGCACGATGGCGCGCTCGGCGAGCGCGCCGTGGCCGATCTCGCGGCGCTTGGGGGAGCCCACGCGGCCGGTCTCGCCGACGGAGTACGGCGGGAAGTTGTAGTTGTGCATGTAGCGCTTGCGGGTCACCGGGGAGAGGGTGTCCAGCTGCTGCTCCATGCGGAGCATGTTGAGGGTGGTGACGCCCAGGATCTGGGTCTCGCCACGCTCGAACAGGGCGGAGCCGTGGACCCGCGGGATGGCCTCGACCTCGGCGGCGAGGGTACGGATGTCCGTGATCCCGCGGCCGTCGATGCGGACCTTGTCCTTGATGACGCGCTCACGGACGAGGGCCTTGGTCAGGGAGCGGTACGCGGCGGAGATCTCCTTCTCGCGGCCCTCGAAGGCCGGGAGGAGCTTCTCGGCGGCGATCTCCTTGACGCGGTCCAGCTCGGCCTCGCGGTCCTGCTTGCCCGCGATGGTCAGCGCCTGGGAGAGCTCGCCCTTGACGGCGGCCGCGAGGGCCTCGTACACGTCGTCCTGGTAGTCCAGGAAGACCGGGAACTCGCCCTCGGGCTTGGCGGCCTTGGCGGCCAGCTCGGCCTGCGCCTTGCAGAGGACCTTGATGAAGGGCTTCGCGGCGTCGAGGCCGGCGGCGACGATCTCCTCGGTGGGCGCCTCGGCGCCGTCCTTGACGAGGGCGATGGTCTTCTCGGTGGCCTCGGCCTCGACCATCATGATCGCGACGTCGCCGTCCTCCAGGGTGCGGCCCGCGACGACCATGTCGAAGACGGCGTCCTCGAGCTCGGTGTGCGTCGGGAACGCGACCCACTGGCCGCGGATCAGCGCGACGCGGACGCCGCCGATCGGGCCGGAGAAGGGCAGGCCGGCCAGCTGGGTGGACGCGGACGCGGCGTTGATCGCGATGACGTCGTACAGGTGGTCCGGGTTGAGCGCCATGACGGTGGCGACGACCTGGATCTCGTTGCGCAGGCCCTTCTTGAAGGAGGGGCGCAGCGGGCGGTCGATCAGGCGACAGGTGAGGATCGCGTCCTCGGAGGGGCGGCCCTCGCGACGGAAGAAGGAGCCGGGGATCTTGCCCGCGGCGTACATGCGCTCCTCGACGTCCACCGTCAGGGGGAAGAAGTCGAGCTGGTCCTTGGGCTTCTTGGACGCGGTGGTCGCCGAGAGGACCATGGTGTCGTCGTCCAGGTAGGCCACGGCGGAGCCGGCGGCCTGACGGGCGAGGCGGCCCGTCTCGAAGCGGATGGTGCGGGTACCGAAGGAGCCGTTGTCGATGACGGCTTCGGTGTAGTGGGTCTCGTTCTCCACTAGTGCTTTCTCCATTTTCGTCGTCTCCGTCGCGTCACCCGTGTGGTGGCGGACGGTTTTCGGAGAAGCGCTCCTGGCGTGCGGGCCGGTCTTCGATCGAAGCACCCGGTGCGGAGCCGTGGGGCTCTCCGGGTGCCACTACCGAGGACCGGCGGCGGGGGAGGGCGCTCCTCCTCTTCAGTTGTGCGTCGCGCGCGTGCGCCGCTACCAGACTACAAAGCGTCCGGTGCGTCCCGCACGTACAGCACGTACGGCAAAGGGAGCGGCCCCATCGGAGTGGGACCGCTCCCTTCACGGCGTCTTACTTGGCGCCCGCGGCACCGCGGCGGATACCGAGGCGCTCCACCAGGGTACGGAAGCGCTGGATGTCCTTCTTGGCCAGGTACTGCAGCAGGCGGCGGCGCTGGCCGACCAGGATGAGCAGGCCACGACGGGAGTGGTGGTCGTGCTTGTGGGCCTTGAGGTGCTCGGTGAGGTCCGAGATGCGGCGGGAGAGCATCGCGACCTGGACCTCGGGAGAACCGGTGTCGCCCTCCTTGGTACCGAACTCGGCGATGATCTGCTTCTTCGTGGCAGTGTCGAGCGACACGCTGACTCCTCGTGTGGTGATGGTTGCCGCCGAGCGCCCTGGGTCTGCTTCTCCGGGGAACTTCCGTGACTCGGGAGGCGGGCCAGGTCCGGTGGCACAGCCCGGTGGGACCGGGGTGCTTGCACGGATGGCCGTCACACAGCGTACCAGGCGCGGGCGCGTCGGGTCTCAGCCGGTGAGCGAACGGACCGCGGCGTAGGCGTCGAGGACGGCGAGGGCCAAGGGGGCCAAGCTCAGCAGGACGGCCGCTTCGGCGAGGTCGAGGAGGCGGGCGCGGGCGGGTCCGGGGTGTTCGGTCGGGCGGGCCGTGGCGGTGGTGAAGAGCAGGGCCGCGGCGAGGGCGAGGGCGGCGCCGACGGCGAGGGTCGCGGGGGCGGGCGCGGGGTCGCGGGCGAGGCCGAGGACGGGTGGGGCGAGGGCGGCCAGGCCGGTGGCGAGGCAGCACAGGCGGGCGGGGCCGGGGCGGAACAGTCGGGCGCGGCCGAGGAGGGCGAGGCCGGTGGCGAGCGCGAGGAGCGGGGGCCAGGGGCCGGGGGCGGGGCCGAGGAGGAGGGCGCAGCCGAGGCCGACCGCGCAGCAGCCGGCGGTGAGGCCGAGCAGGGTGCGGTGGGCGCACCGGGTGCGGGTGGCGAGGGCTGCCGTGTCCACGGGGGCCGGGGGTGCGGGGGTCTCCACACCCCCGGCGCCGGGGGTGTGGCCGAGGGGCAGCCGGGCGGAGCGGGCGGCGAGGCCGGGGAGGAAGGCGAGGAGGCTGGGGGCGGCGGGGGCGAGGAGGGCGGCGGTGTCCGTGGCGGACAGGCCGGTGAGGGTCGTGAGCGCCGTCGCGAGGATTCCGCCGGCGGCGAGGAGGGTCGCGGCGGTGAAGGGGGCGGCGCCGCCGGGGGTGAGGAGGGTGAGGGCGGTGGCGGCCGTGAGGGCGCACAGGCAGCCGAGGAGGAGCTGGAGGCGTCCGGGTCCGTGCCCGGGGTCGGGGGCGGCGAGGGCGGTGCCGGCGATCAGGAGGTGCGGCAGGGCGGGCAGGCCGAGGGCGACGGCGGCGGTGCGGTCGTGGTGGAGGCGGGCGCGCAGCAGGGCGTGGCCGGTGAGGAGGAGGCCCGTGGCGGCGGCCGCGGCGGCGGGGAGGATCCCGGGCTGCGGGGTGAGGGCGCTGTGTCCGAGGAGCACGGCCAGGAGGACGACGAGTGCGGCGGCGGCGGTGAGGGGGGTGCGGCGCGGGTCGGGGCGCGGCGGGGAGGCGTGGAGGCGGGTGGTGGCGGCGAGGGCTTCGCACGGGTCGTCGTGGACGGGTGGGGGCAGGGAGTCGGCGAAGGGGGCGAGGGTGAGGACGGCCCCGTCGTGGACGGCTTGGGCGGCGAGGCCGCGGGTGGGGTCGAGGAGGCTGCCGTCGCAGCGGGCGAGGTGGTGGCCGGCGGGGGCGCCGGGGGCCGTGCCGGCTCCGGTGAGGCGGAGCAGGTCGGGGTGGAGGTCGGCGAGCGGGACGTCCTCCGGGAGGGCGAGGTCCACGCGCCGGTCGGGGGTGGCGACGGTGATCCGGCGGAAGCCGGTTCCGGTGGCGGTGTTCACCCGTGCTGGTCCTTTTCGTGGGCGGGTCGGGGGTGCTGCGGGGTCGCGCGCGCCGGTGGGGCCCGGGTGCGGGGGCGTCAGGTTAGTGGCGGGGCGCGGGGCCGGCGGGCGGGCCGGCGGGGGCTCGCGGGGGTGGTCGGATCGGGGTGCGGGTTCGGTTCGGGGCGGTCCGGGGCGGTGCGGCGCCGCCGGTACGCTCGCGCTCCGCGCGGCGCGGGGCCGGCGGTGCGGGGTGGCCGGGTCGGGGCCGTACGTCCGCCTTTCGGGGGACGGGCGTCGGGGTGTCCGGCGGGATCCGCAGGAGTCGTGGGGACGGTGTCGGGTGAGCCAGATCGTCGTGAAGCGTCCGCCGCGGGTGCTGCCGCCCGGGGTGCCCGCCGGGGAGCTGGCGGTGCAGGCGCCGCCGGAGCTGCCGCGGGGGCGGCCCGAGGGGGTGCTGGTGCAGTTGCTGCCGGTGCTGGGGATGGGCTCGTCGGTGGTGTTCTTCTTCGTGTCGCCGCAGCCGTTCATGCGGGTGATGGGCGCCTTGATGCTGGTGTCCACGCTGGCGCTGGCGGTGGTGCAGGCGGTGCGGTACCGGCGGGGTGCGCAGGGGGGTGTGGACGAGCTGCGGCGGGAGTACCTGGAGCACCTGGGCTCGGTGCGGGCCCGGGCCGTGCGGGCGGCGCGGGTGCAGCGGGACGGGGCGCTGCGGCTGCATCCGGAGCCGGGACAGCTGTGGGCGGTGGTGGCGGAGCGGGAGCGGCTGTGGGAGCGTCGCGCCGGGGACGCCGATTTCGGTGTGGTGCGGGTGGGGCTGGGGGTGCGGCCGCCGGCGTTGGTGCCGGTGGTGGCGGCGGGCGGTCCGGAGCGGCGGCTGGAGCCCTTGTCGGCGGGGGCGTTACGGCGCTTCCTGGCGGTGCACGGGCGGGTGGCGGGGCTGCCGGTGACGGTGCCGCTGTGCGCGTACGGGTGCGTGGTGGTGGCGGCCGGGGGCGATCCGGAGGATGCCCCGCTCGCGGGATGGGGTGAGCTCCCGGGGAGGAGCGAGGTCCCGGTCTCGGGGAGGGGTGGGGACCCGGTCTCGGGGAACGGCCGGGGTCGTGGGAGCGGCCACGGCACGGGGGGTGGTCACGGCTGGGGAGAGGGGCACGGCCCGGGCGGTGGTCACGGTCCGGCGCATGCTGTCGGGGCGGCGCGGACGGAGGCGGTGCGCGGGGTGGCGCGGGCGTTGCTGGCGCAGGCGGTGGTGGCCCACTCCCCCGCCGACCTGGTGGTGGCCGTGGTGGCGGCGCCGGGGGCGGTGGGCTGCTGGGACTGGGTGAAGTGGCTGCCGCACGCGCGGGTGCCGGGCCGGGTGGACGGTGCCGGGGCGGGGCGGCTCTTCGCCGGGACGCCGGGTGCGGTGGCGGGGTTGCTGGAGCCGTGGACGGCGGGGCGGGTCGAGGGGGGCACGGCGGGGCCGGGCCGGCCGCACCTCCTGGTGGTCGTGGACGGGGACGGGCCGGTGGCGGGTGATCCGTGGGAGGGGTCCGCGCGGCCGACGGGGGTGACCGTGGTGGAGGTGCTGACCGGCGGCGCGGGCGCGAGGCGACGGGGCCCCGTGGAGGCGTCGGGGACGGACGCGGGAGGGCCTGGACGGCTGGTGGTCCGGATGGGGCCCGGGAGCCTGGAGGTGGAGCCGGGGCCCGGGGACGCTGGAGAGCATGACAGTGCCGGGACCGAAGGGGCCGGGTCCGGGGGCGGGGACGTGCCGGACGGCCTGTCGGTGGTGGAGGCGGAGGCGTTGGCCCGGCGGCTGGCGCCGCTGCGGGTCGCGGGCGGGGTCGGGGAGGGTACGGATCCGCTCGCGGCGGAGCACGGCTTCGCCGGTCTGCTGGGGTTGGGGGACGTGGCCTCGGTGGACCCGGCCCGAACCTGGCGGCCCCGGTCCGCGGCGGAGCGGCTCCGCGTGCCGATCGGGGTGGACGCGGACGGCGCGCCGGTGCTGTTGGACCTCAAGGAGGCGGCGCAGGAGGGGATGGGGCCGCACGGGCTGTGCGTGGGGGCGACCGGCTCCGGGAAGTCGGAGCTGCTGCGGACGCTGGTGCTGGGGTTGGCGGTGACCCACGGCTCGCAGGACCTGAACTTCGTGTTGGCGGACTTCAAGGGCGGTGCCACCTTCGCGGGGATGGCGCGGCTGCCGCACGTGGCCGCGGTGATCACGAACCTGGCGGACGACCTGGCGCTGGTGGACCGGATGGGGGACGCCGTCCGCGGGGAGCTGCGGCGCCGGCAGGAGCTGTTGCGGGCGGCCGGGGGTCATGCGAGCGCGTTCGACTACGAGCGGGCGCGGGCGGCGGGGGCACCGTTGGCGCCGTTGCCCTCGCTGGTGTTGGTGATCGACGAGTTCAGCGAGCTGTTGGCGGCGCGGCCCGATTTCATCGACATGTTCCTGCAGATCGGGCGGATCGGTCGGTCGCTGGGGGTGCACCTGCTGCTGGCCTCGCAGCGGCTGGAGGAGGGGAGGCTGCGGGGGCTGGAGACGTACCTGTCGTACCGGATCGGGCTGCGGACCTTCTCGGAGGCGGAGTCCAGGGCGGCGCTGGGGGTTCCGGACGCGTTCCGGCTGCCGCGGGTGCCGGGGGCGGGGCTGCTGCGGTTCGGCACGGAGGAGACGGTGCGGTTCAAGGCGGCGTACGTGTCGGGGCCGTACCGGGCCCAGGGGGCGGGGCCGGTGGTGCGGAGGTCCGGTCCGGCGCCCCGTCCGGTGCTGTTCACGGCGGCGGAGGTGCCGCTGCCGGGGGTCGTGGCGGAGGGGGAGGCGCCCTCGGAAGCGCCATTCGTGGTTCCCGTCGGGTCCGGCGAGGAGGGTGTCGGGGCCGTGGGGGCGGCGGCGCCCGGGGAGAGCGTGCTGGAGGTGCTCGTGGGGCGGCTGGAGGGCGCGGGGCCGCCCGCGCACCAGGTGTGGCTGCCGCCCTTGGAGGAGTCCTCCCCGCTGGACGCGCTGCCGGTGGACGGGGTGGGGCGGGGCGGTCTGGTGGTGCCGCTGGGGCTGGTGGACCGGCCGTTCGAGCAGCGCCGCGAGGTGCTGTCCGCGGACTTCTCCGGGGCGGAGGGGCACCTCCTGGTCGTGGGCGGCCCGCGGTCGGGGAAGTCGCTGCTGCTGCGGACGCTCGTGGCGGCCTTCGCGCTGACGCACGACCCCGGGGAGGCGCAGTTCTACGCCCTGGACTTCGGCGGGGGCGGGCTGGCGGCGGTGGCGGGGCTGCCGCACGTGGGCGGGGTGGCCTCGCGGTTGGATCCGGAGCGGGTGCGGCGGACCGTCGCGGAGGTGGCGGCGGTGCTGGCGCGCCGGGAGGCGGACTTCCGGGCGCTCGGCGTGGACTCGATGGCCGCGTACCGGGAGCTGCGGGCCTCGGGGAAGGTGCCCGGCGATCGATTCGGGGACGTGTTCCTGCTGGTGGACGGCTGGGGGGCGTTCCGCACGGAGTACGAGGAGCTGGAGCCGGTGGTGGCGGACCTGGCGGCCCGGGGCCTCGGGTACGGGGTGCACCTGGTGCTGACGGCCTCCCGCTACCTGGAGGTCCGGGCGGCGCTGAAGGACCAGCTGGCGGGCCGGTTGGAGCTGCGGCTCGGGGACCCGGTGGACTCCGAGTTCGACCGTCGGGTCGCGGCGACGGTGCCGCGCGGCCTGCCGGGGCGGGGTCAGGTGCCGGAGGGGCTGCACTTCATGGGGGCGGTCCCGCGCGCGGACGGCGTGGCGGGCACGGCCGGACTGCCGGCGGCCACGGCGGAGCTGGTGGCCTCGGTGCGGGCGGCGACGGCGAGCCGGCCCTCGGCCCCGGAGGTACGGCTGTTGCCGCGGCTGCTGCCCTCTGAACGGTTGCCGAAGGGCTCGGAGTTCCCGGGGCGCGGGATCGCGATCGGGGCCGGGGAGGCGGATCTGGAGCCGGTGTTCGTGGACTTCGACACCGACCCCTTCCTCCTCGTGTTCGGCGGGGGCGGGGCGGGCAAGACGGCGCTGCTGAGGTTGTTGGTGCGGAGGCTGACCGAGCGGTACTCCCCCGCCGAGGCGCGGTTCGTGGTGGGCGACGTCCGGCGGTCCCTGCTCGGGGCGGTACCGGAATCGCACCTGTTGGAGTACGCGGCGACCGGTCCGGCCCTGGAGGGCCACGTCGCGGCGGTGGCCTCGCTGATAGGGCGACGGGCACCGGAAGAGGGCCTGACCGCACGGCAGTTGCGGGAGGGCGGGTGGTGGACGGGGCCGCGGCTGTTCGTGGTCGTCGACGACTACGAGCTCGTCTCCTCGGGCCCGGTGAACCCGTTGGCCCCGCTGCTGGACCAGCTGCCCTTCGCCCGCGACCTGGGTGTGCGGGTGGTGTTGGCACGGAGTTCGGCGGGGGCCGGAAGGGCCTCGTACGAGCCCGTCCTCCAGCGGGTGCGAGAGCTCGGGGCGCAGGGGGTGGTGCTGTCCGGGGACCGCTCCGAGGGCGAGTTGCTGGGCGGGGTGCGGGCGCGTCCGTTGCCGCCGGGCCGGGGGGTGTTCGTCCCGCGCGGGCGGGGGGCTTCACTGGTGCAGGTGGGCTGGGTCCCGGAAGCGTAGGTGGCGTCGGAGACGGAGAAGTAGCATGCGGGCCGGGGCTGTTCGCGCGGCCCCGGCCGCGCGCCGAGCCGTACGGCCGCACCGCCCGCACCACGGCACCGGAAGGACTTTCTGATGGCTGACGCACGCGAGAAGGACGAGCTGTACGCCCTGGACATCTCGGGGGTGGAGTGGCTGAGCGCACCCGGCACGGAGGAGCACGAGGAGCGGGTGGAGATCGCCCACCTGCCGGGCGGAGCGGTCGCGATGCGCTCGTCGCTGGACCCGCAGACGGTGCTGCGTTACACGGAGGCCGAGTGGACGGCCTTCGTCCTGGGTGCGCGCGACGGGGAGTTCGACCTGACCTGAGGTGGCACCGGCCGGCGGAGGGACTGCCCTGAGGCGGACCCTGCCCGAGAGTGGGACTGCCCGGAGGTGGACCGGGTCGTGAGCGGCGCGGCGTGCGGCCGACCTCATGCGGCCCCCGTACGTCTCCCGTACGGGGGCCGTCGCGTTTCTCCGCTTCTCCGTATTCTCCGCCCCGTCCGCCGAGGTGTCGGGATGTCGGGGTGCTGTCGACCTCAGAGCATCCGGAAGCGGGCGGCGTTGCCGCGGTCGGTGTCCTGGTAGCCGGTGAGGGACGTGTCGAGCAGCGTGGCGATGGCGCCGAGTTTGGCGTTCATGCCGGTCATCTCGCGGGTGACGGTGCCCTGGATGTCGGCGTAGGCGACCATCGCTTCTCCCTCCCAGGCCGCCGTCACCACCCTGACCTGGGCCATCAGGCGTTCCAGGTCCTGGCTGAGCTTGTGCGCGGTACGGCGTACGTCCCCGGCGGCGGTGGCGACGGTGTCGTAGTTGACGGCGAGCATGGGCGGGTCTCCTCCGGAAGGTCGGGGTGGTGACTGCGGCTGCGGCTGAGCGTGGGGGCGGGGGTGGGGGTTCGGGGTGCGTGCGCGTTCGGATACGGGGGCGGGGCGGATGCGGGGGCGACCGGTATCCGTCGGGTCAGAGCTGATCGACCGCGCTGGGGCGGGGGCCGGGAGCGGGGCCGGTCGTCCCCGTCTCGGTGGCGAGCCTGCGGATGTCCGCGATCCGCTGCTGCTCCTCGGCGGTGAACCCGCGGGCGCTGAGGCGCATCGCCTCCTCCAGTTCGACGAGCTTGCCGCGGATCTTGGTGAGGTGGTCGTTCACTCCGCGTTGGAGAGCGTCGTACTGCTGGCCGGCGGCTCCCTTCCAGCCCGCTTGGATCCGGTCCACGACGTCGTTCAGGGCGCTGATGCGGCCGGTCAGTTCGGCGTGGAAGGTACTGATCTCACCCGCGAGGCGCTGCTTCTCGGCCTCGTCCACCTGGAGGTTCATCGCCATGGCTGTCCTTCTTCCTGGGGTGACGGGAGGGGGTGTGGGGCTCGTGAGGGAGTTGGGGAATGCGAGGAGCGCGGGTCTGGTGAGGGGCGTGCGGTGCTCCTGTCGCGGCTGCGGAGGGCTCCGGCCACGCCGGTGAGGACGGCCAGGGCCGCTGCCGTCCCTCCGAGGGCGTAGGCGGCCAGGCGCCCGTCGCGGTCCTGGGGGCTCTCGCCCGACGGGAGCGGGGCGGGTTCGGGCGGGGCGACCGGGGGTCCGGGTGGGTCGGGCACGGGGGTCTCGCCCGCGGGTGCGTCGTCCGCCAGGGCACGCACGGGGTCGACCACGCCCCAGCCCACGGACGGGTCCGGGCCCGGCAGGGTGCGCTCGGCGGTCTGTTGGATGCGGGTGACGATCCGGCGGGGGCTCCAGTCGGGATGGCGGGCCTTCAGGAGCGCGGCGACGGCCGCCGCGTAGGGGGCGGCGAAGCTGGTTCCGCTGTCGGTGCAGTGCCCGCCGCCGGGCACGGTGGAGACCACGTCCACGCCGGGGGCGGCCACGGAGACGAACGCGCCGGTCTGGGAGAAGGCGGCCCGCTCGTTGTCCCGGTCGGAGGCGGCGACGGCGAGGACGCCCGGAAGTGCCGCCGGGTAGGCGGGCCGGGGGCGCCCGTCCCGGCCGTCGTTGCCGGCCGCGGCGACGACCACGGCACCGGCCTGCTGGGCGCGGGCCACCGCGCGGGCGAGTGCGGAGTTCGGGGGCAGGGGGCCGGGGGTCTGCTGGGAGATGTTGATGACGTCGGCCCCGCGCGCGACGGCGTGGTCGACGGCCCGGGCGAGGGCGGCCGGGGCGGCGGGGTGGAGTCCGTCGTGGGAGCGCACGGGGATGATCACGGCCTCGGGGGCGAGTCCGGTGAAGCCGCTGCCCGGACGGGGCCGGGCGGCGATCAATCCGGCGACCTTCGTGCCGTGGCCGCTGCGGTCCCGGGTGCCGTCGCCGCCGGGCTCCACGAGATCGGTGCCGGAGGCGGCGTCCACGGCGTCCCGGAGTTGGGGGTGTGCCCGGTCCACACCGGTGTCGAGGACGGCCACGCGGACCCCGGCGCCGCGCGTGTGCTGCCAGAGGCGGTCGAGGAGGACGCGCCGCAGGGGCCAGGGGCGGGTGGCCACTCGCTCGCCGGGAGCGTCGGCACAGAACGTGGTCGGGGGTGGCGGGGCGGCCGGTGAGGAGGCGGGCAGTGAGGGAGCCGGGAGCAGGACGAACAGGGCGGTGAGGGCCAGGCGGACCGGGTGGGCCGGGCGGACCAGGGGGAGGGGCACGGGCGCGGTCCGTTCAGGAGCCCTGTGGGCGGCGGGCGGCCTCGGTGTCGAGGCGTGGGCCCAGTGCGAGGAATTCCGACCAGGCCCGGGGCACGGAGACCGGCGGGATCCGCCCGTATCCGAGCCTGATGCGGGCCTCCCCGTAGCCGTTTCCGGGGCCGGTGCGGCCGGCGCCGCCCGAGCGGAGGGCGTGGCGCAGTCCGGTGTCGGTGAGGAGGAAGAGGCTCCCGTGGGGGACGGTGCCTTCGGGGGTCGGGGCGTCGGGGTGGCCGTCGGGGGTGGTGCCGTCCTCGGCCTCGGTCGGGTTCGCGTCCGGTCCGCTGCCCTGCACCTGGGTGAAGAGGAGTCCGGACCCGGGGGTGACGTAGGTCCGGTTCCCCGTGGCGGTGGCGTCCGCGGGGAAGGTGGGGGCCGCCCAGGTGTACAGCACCGGATCGGTCGGGCGGCCGGCGGCGGGTACGGAGATCGGTTCGGCGGGTGGTGCGTGGGGCGGTTGCCGGACGACGCACAGGGTGGTCCTCGCCCCGGGGTCCCCGCCCGGGCCGGTACGGGAGCCGGGTCCGGTGGCTCCGTCCTCGCCGGTGGCTCCGTCGTCGCCGGTGGCTGCGTCCTCGCTGGTGGGTCCGTCCTCGCCGGTCGGGTTGACGAGTACGGGGCGGTGTTCGGGCCATCGGGGCCGCCCGGGCCACCGCCGGTCGGCTTCGGGCGGGGCCGTCGGGGTGACGGACTGGAGGTCCACGTCACGGGGCCGGCCGTGCAGTTCGAGTCGATCGGCCGCCGGGGCGTGCACGAGGAGGCCCGCCTCGAAGTCCGAGACGGGGCGGACGGCGCCGGGGATGACCACGTAGTGCTGGACGCCCGCGCCCGTGACCGTCCTCAGCACCATGCCCACCCGGTCCTCGGCGGGCCCGAGTCCCCCGACGCCCGCCCGCGCGCCCGGGGTGCCGGGCAAGGCAGGGAAGGCGACCGGGTCACCGGGGCGCAGGGTGGCCAGCCAGGCGGCGCTGACCCGCTGCGGGTGGAGGCTCGGGGAGGCGCCCAGGAGGGCCGTGAGCAGGAGGCCGTGCTCCCGGGCCGGGCCCCCGAGCGGGTAGCTCGTCCCCGTCTTGTCGATGAGGTGACGGACTCCGTCCGGGCCCTGTACGTAGAGGACTTCGGCGTCTTTGAGCCGGTGCCTGTTCTCAAGGAGCCCGGCCTCGCGCGGGGCGAGGACGAAGGCGGCCGTGCGCGTGCGGAGGGGGTCCGCGGGGACGGAACCGGCGGGGGTGGGCGGGGTGGGGGCCGCGTCGCCCGTGCCTGGGTCCGGATGGCCGGGTGCGGCCGCTTCCGGGGCCTGGCAGACGGCCCAGTGCTTCGGGGTGCCGGCCTCGTCGGGGGTGGGCAGTCGATCGGGGGCGTACGGGATGCCGAGGACCGGGCCGCGGGGTGGGCGGCCCGCGTCGAGGACGGCGTCGGGGACCTGGAGGAGGTCCGGTCCGGCGTCGGCACCGCCCACGAGGAGCCGTGCGGAGGCCATGTTGAGCACGGGGTGCAGGTGGGGTCGGCCCGCGGTCCTCAGCACCACGTAGCGGGTGGTGGACTCCTTGCCCACGAGGATCCGGGCGCCGGGCTCGTCCCAGCCTTTGGGGGCGGTGGGCCGGAACATTCCCCATCCCCCGAATCCGGCGACCAGCAGGGCGGAGGTGACCAGTCCGGGGACGACCGCGCGGAACGGCCGGGGCGCCGCCTCCTCGTCCCCGCCTGCGGGTGCCTGGAGGAAGGCGGCCACCATCCGCCGCTTCGCGAACGCGTACGCGCTCAGTTCGTCGCGCCGTACCGCCATGATCGCCCGCCCTTTCCTGACGGCTCGCCCGATGCCGGGGCAGGGACGGGACCGCTGCTTCCGGCCGGGGTCACTATGCCGGTCCGGAGGGGTCTTCTACGACGCCGAGTTCCCTTGGTGAGCAGGGGTGTTGAGGGAGCGGTAGGGTGGCCGCCCGCTCGGGTCCGGGGTTTCGGTGGGCCCTTTCGACGCATGCCGCGGAGGAATACGGGGCGAGCCGACGGCGGCGCCGTGGACGGACGGAAGCGAGCCGGAAACGGCTCGAGAACGGCTCCGGAGCGGAGGCATCAGGGTTCGCATCAGGGATTTTGTCAGGGTTTCCCTCCGGGTCCGAATCGGGGTCCGGGCAGGGTCGGCCCTTCGTTTTCCGGACCCGTCCGGGCGGAACACAACGATCAACGGTCCATCGGCGGACCGATCGACGGGCCGGATCGGCGGGGAACGGAAAGGGGCGGATCACGTGCGAGGAATCAGGTTCCGTGGCAGTGCCGGTGACATCGGCGGTCGCGGTGGGGCGGATGGCCGTGCAGGCGTTGGCACCGCCGAATCGGCAGAGGGAACGGGGCCGGGGCGGCGGTCCGGGGCGCCCCGGGGCGCCGACCGCGGCCCGACGGGAGCGGCGTCGACGGGCACGGACCGCCCCGGTCGGACGGGGACGCTCCTCCGTACGGGCGGCGGGCCGCCCACCGGCCCGCCGCCCAGGGCCGCCACGGCACCGTCGAGCGGAGCGGTGGCGGAGGTGGTGCCGCGGTCGGCTCCGGCCGGGCTTCGGCTCGGCGTCCTGAGGCTCTACCAAGTCGTGCTCGCGCAGCTCGCGTTCGGACTGCTCCTGGTCGGGGCCACGAGCGGCCGCCCGTGGCGTGCCACTGCCTGCGCGGTGGCGGGTGGTCTCTGCTGCGTGGCCCTCACCCGCCGGAAGGGGCGGGCGCTGCCCGCACGGCTGGTGTCGGCGACGGCCTTACGGGCCCGGAGGCGCCGGGCCGGCGGGGCGAGGACCGCGACGGGCGCTCCACCTGGAACGGCGCTCCTGGTGGAGTGCGAACCGGCCCTGCGCACATGGGCCTTCACCGGGGGCAGGGACCGACGTCCGGTGGGGATGATCGGCGACGGAGCCTTTCTGACGGCACTCGTACGAGTGGATCCCGAATGCACCGCACTGCGCCGGGACCGGTCCGGACACCCGCTGCCCCTGTCCCTGGTCCGTGCGGCCCTGGACACCGACGGGATCCTCCTGGAGTCGGCCCAGGTGGTGCAGTTCACCCGACCCGCACCCGCGACCCACCTGCCGGAACACTCCCTGGCCGTCCGCAACTACGCCCCGCTGCAGGCCCGTACCGGCACCCCGGCGGTCCGTCTCACCTGGATCGCGTTGAAGCTGGACCCCGCCCTGTGCGAAGCGGCCGTGACCGCCCGCGGCGGGGGTGCGCTCGGGGCACAGCGGGCTCTGGTGCGGGTGGCCGATCAGTTGGCCGGGCGCCTGTCGGGCGCCGGGTTCGGGGCGACGGTGCTGACCGAGCCGGAGCTCGTGGCGGCCCTGGCGGTGTCCTGCTGCGCGAACCCGCTGGCGGCGGACCGGGCGGGCCGGGCCGGCACCCCGGTCCGCCGCACCGAGGAGCGGTCCCGTAGTTGGCGGTGTGACGACCGCGTGCACGCCACCTACCGGGTGGCGCGCTGGCCGCGCCTCGGCGGCGCTTCGGCTCCGCTCCCCCGGTTCGCGGCGTTGCTGAGCGCGGGCCCGGCCCTGGCCACCCACCTGAGTGTGACCTTGCGCCCGGGTCCGCGCGGCGACGTGCTCCTCAGCGGTCATGTGCGCCTCACCGGCCGCAACGAGGAAGAGCTCGCGGCGGCGCGGGCCGAGCTCGAACGCACGGCACGCGGGGTACGGGCCGGTCTCGTCCCCTTCGACGGCGAGCAGCTCCCCGGTGTGTTGGCCTCGCTCCCGCTGGGCGGTGTCCGCTGATGCGGGCCCTGACGGCGCGGGCGCCGGGCACGTGGTGGAGCCGGCGGGGTGCGCGCGGTTCCGCGTCCGACCGACACCTGGTGACGGCCTCCGAACTGGACGCACTGGCCCTGCCCGTGGGGGATGACGGGGTGGTGATCGGCGTGGACGAGGACGGTCTGCCGGCGGTGCTGGGCGTGGCTCGTCCGACGCCGTACGGGGTCACGCTCGTCGGCGGGCTGTGGGCGGCGCAGGTCCTGGCCCTGCGCGCGGCCGCGACCGGTGTGCGGGTCGCCGTCGAGACCGGGCGGTCACCGTCGTGGGCCCCACTGGCCCGGGCGGCGGGCGGTGACCAGCAGTGCGTCACCGTGCACGCCGTGGGGCGGGTCCCGGCCCTGGGCTCGTCCGTCGCACAGCCGGTGCTGGTGCTGCGGGACTGCGGGGCGAGTCCGCCTCGGGGCACGGTGCCGCCCCGTCCCTGGCAGACGGTCCTGACCCTGCTGCCCCACCTCGGCCGGGTGGCGCCCGGGTTGTTGCGGCGGGCCGACCTGGTCGGACTGGAACGGGTCTCCCCCGAGGAGGCCGGCGAAGCGGGCCGCGTGCTGGAGCTCCCCGGGCCCCTGGTGGAGGCCCTGCCGGGCCTGGGCGCCGGAGTGACCCTCTGGTGCGCGGCGCGGGACCGTCGGTTCGCCGTCACCGAACCGACGGAAGAGGAGCGGGGCCTCCTGGGGGAACCACGACGCGTGGACTGATCGGCGGTCCAGGGCTGGACGGACAGCGGCCGCGGGCACCGCACCGGCGCCCGCTCAGACGTCCGCACCGATGGCGTCGGCCGGGCGGGAGAGGGGGCGATCACTGCTCCCGCTACTGCTCGCGCCGCACGCGGTATCGGAGGAAGACGACCTGGGAGGAGAAGGTGCGGGATTCGGTGAGTTCCAGATCGACGTGGCGTTCCCGGTGGGCGAAGAAGGGGGTGCCACCGCCCACGAGAACCGGCAGGAGGCGCAGGCGGTACTCGTCGATGAGGTCCAGGGCGGCGGCCTGCGTGGCGAGGGCCGCGCCACCGATCGCGATGTCGCCCTCGCCGGGCAGGGCGCGCAACCGGGCGATCTCCTCGGCCAGGCCGCCGGAGGCCAGGCGGGCGTTGCCGCGCACGCTGGTGAGGGTGGTGGAGAAGACCACCTTGGGGAGCCCGTTCCAGAGCTCGGTCCACTCCCGCGTCGCCTCGTCCTGGTCCGGCCCCTGGTCGGCGGTCTCCCAGTACAGCATCGTCTCGTACAGGCGCCGGCCGAGGAGGTGCACGTCCACGCCGCGGACCTCGTCGATGATGAAGCGGAAGACCTCCTCGTCGGGATCCTTCCAGTCGAAGCGGCCGTCCGGGCCGATGATGTAACCGTCCAGGGACAGGCCCATCGAGTAGGTCACTTTGCGCATCGGTGTCCTCCTCCGTGCTCCTCGCGAACGGTCCGACCCTAGGGCCGCTTCCGGTGTCGCGTCCCGGGAGGGGCGACCGACGCGCGGGGGCGGGGAGGGTGGTGGTCGGTTCGGCCTCTTTCGGGTTCCGTCCGGGGGGAGTTCATCCCGGAGCCCGTTCGGGGGCGGGCGGGCGCGATTAGTCTGACGGTGGGGGTGCCCGCCGTGTCCGGGATCGTTCCGGGGTGTCATGGGGGGCAGGTACGCGAACAGAGCAGGAGGGCCAGTGGACCGCGATCGGAGCGAGGGCCGCGAGGGGGCCCGGGAGGGCCCGACGGACGATCAGTCCGGCGCGGCGCCCGAACGGACGGGCGAGTTCACCATCGACTACACGCCACCCGCCTGGTATCTGGAGGGTCCGGCGGGTTCCCCTCCCCCGGGTGTACCCGGTCTGCCGCCCAACAGCGGCTTCGAACCTTGGACTTCCTCGCCGCCTCCCGTGGACGATCCGCCCCGGGTGGCGGACGAAGACGCTGCGGACGGACAGACTGCGGCCGGAGCGGCTGGGACGGGAGAGGCCGCGGCGGGTGAATCCGCGGTCGTACGGGCACCGGAGGCCGAGTTCGGTACGCCTCCGGAACCGATTCGGGACTCGACACCGACTCCGGCTTCGGAGAAGGCTCTTGGGACGGGGCAGACGGGGGCCGCCGACGCCCTGTCACACGGGGCCGATGGTTCCCGCCCCGCCGAGGCGGCGGGCGAGTACGGCTTCAGGGTGGGGACCGTCGCTGCCGCGGGGTACGGGGAACCGCGTGGAGCGGCGCCCGGGCCGGGCGCGGCGGGGCCTGCCGCGCCGGAGGACGGCCGGGGTGCGTCGCCGGACGGGACGTTGCGGTCGGAGCGGACCATGCGGATCCCGCCGGTGCGGCGGCCCGCGGCTCGGTCGGACGCGGACACCGGATCGGGTGAACCGGGGGCCGGATCGGACTCCACCGGTACAGGTGACGCAGGCCGGCACCCGGAGGTCTTCGGCGCGACGGACGTGGGCCCGGCCGGCGGGGCGCCGTGGCCCGCGCACCACGAGGCGGAAGCTCGGCCGCCACGGCACGAGGTCTCGTCGCCTCCTCCGGCCGACGCCCCCTTCGGCTCCGATCGACCGCTGCGAGAAGACGCACCCCGTGAGGGCGCACCCCGGAGGGACGTGCACCTCCAGGTGGGCCCACCGGACGCAGCGGCCGGACCCGACGTGTCGGTGGTCGGGCCCGACGTGTCGGTGGTCGGGGGTGCCTCGCACGGGTACGCGGGCGAGGAACCTGCCCCGGAGGACCGGGCGGGAGCCCCGGTCCGGGCGGTTCACCCGTACGGGTCTCCGCACGAGGCTCCGCGCTCTGCCTACGGGCCTGCGGACGAGTACTCCTCCGGGCCGCGCGCCGAGGACGACCGCGCTGCCCCCGTGCCCCTCGACTCCGGCCCCGGACCTGCCTCCGGATCCACCTCCGGACCGGTCCCGGAAGCCGAGCCGGGGCCCGAGTCCGTGCCGCCGCTGCGGGACGCCGTCCCCCGGCCGGTACAAGCAGCTCCCGCTCCGGCCGGTTCCTCGGCGGCGCCGGGGCAGGCCACGGCCGGCGTGGCCGACGACGCGCTCGCGCCCCCTCCGGCTCCGTCCCTCTCTCCCGCCCCCGGGCCCTCCCCGGCGTCGGCAAACGCGCCCATCCCAGGGGGCGGGTCGTGGCCGGTTCCTCCCGCCACCGCCCCTGGTAGGGCCCCTGCGGCTCCGCCGCCGATGCCCGCATCGCCCGGATTCGGACCGCCCCCGGGCGTCGGTCCCGGAGCGGTGCCCGACGCCGCGCCCCCCGCCGGTCCCGAGGTCGGACCGGAGTACGGGTACCCGTCCGGCTACGGCGCCGCCGGCGGCGGGGTCGCCGGGCAGGCCGCGGGAGGGGGAGCGCCGCTCGGTTACACGGCCGCGGTGGAGCTGTCCTCCGACCGGCTGTTGCGCAACCGGCAGAAGACACGCGGCGGGCGCGGCGGAGGGTTGTTCAAGTTCGTCGGGAGGGCCGCGGAGGCGGAGCGCCGGCAGCGGGAGGAGCTGATCCGCACGCCGGTCACCTCCTGCTACCGCATCGCGGTCATCAGCCTGAAGGGCGGCGTCGGGAAGACGACGACCACCACGGCCCTGGGTGCCACCCTGGCCACCGTCCGCAGGGACAAGATCCTGGCGATCGACGCCAACCCGGACGCCGGGACCCTGGGCCGTCGGGTCCGGCGGGAGACCACGGCCACCATCCGCGACCTGGTGCAGGCCATCCCGTACCTCCAGTCGTACATGGACATCCGGCAGTTCACCTCCCAGGCCCCCTCCGGGCTGGAGATCATCGCGAACGACGTGGACCCGGCGGTCTCCACCACCTTCGACGACGAGGACTACCGGCGGGTGATCGGAGCCCTGGGTCGGCAGTACCCGGTGATCCTCACGGACTCCGGGACCGGGCTGCTGTACTCCGCCATGCGCGGGGTGCTCGATCTCGCGGACCAGTTGATCATCGTGTCCACTCCGTCCGTGGACGGCGCCAGCAGTGCCAGCACCACCCTGGACTGGCTCACGGCGAACGGGTACGCGGACCTCGTCGCACGATCCCTGACGGTGATCTCGGGGGTGCGCGAGACCGGTCGGATGATCAAGGTGGACGACATCGTGCGGCACTTCGAGACCCGGTGCCGCGGGGTGGTCGTGGTGCCCTTCGACGAACACCTCGCCGCCGGGGCAGAAGTGGACCTCGAACTCCTGCGGCCGCGGGCCCGCGAGGCGTACTTCCGGCTCGCCGCGCTCGTGGCCGAGGACTTCGTCCGGGCCCAGCAGGCCCGCGGCCCCGCGCCCTGGGGCCGCCCTCCGGGGCCCGCTCCCGCCCCGACCCCCGCTCCCCCGACCGCCGTCTCCCCCGGCGCACCTCCCCCGGGCGATCCCGTCCCGGCGGCACCGCCCGCCGCGGTGCCGCCCCACACGGCTGCGCCCCACACGACTCCGGCCTACGGGGCTCCGGCCTATGGGGTACCAGCCCACCAAGGTCCGACGTACGGGGCCCCGGCCCACGGGTGGCCGGGCCGGGAAGTGCCGCACTCCGCGACGCCGCCGCCCGGAATCCCGGCCGCCCGGAGCCCGTACGCCGGGCCGGGCGGATCGACGGGTCCGGGCCCGGCAGCGCGTCCCGGACCGTCCGTCCCGGACCCCCGGCTGGGCCCGCCCTCCGCACCCGTACCGGCGCCTCCCGTCCCCTCGCCCGCGCCTCCCCTGCCGGCGCCCCGGTCCTCCGGACCTGTCGCGCCTTCCGGACCGGTGGTCCCGCCCGGGCCACCCGGAGCGCCGGAGCCGGAGCCCGAGCCGGAGCCCGAGCACCCAGGGCAGGGTCAGGCGCGGACCTGAGAGGTCCTGGCCCGCGCCGGGGCGGTCGCCCGGACATGGCGAAGGGCCCGCGCTCCGCCGGTCGGGCGGGCGCGGGCCCTTCGGGTGGTCTCGTGTGCCGTCTGGTCTCGTGTGTCGTCGTCCGGGCGCGGCTCAGCGGGCCGCGTCGTACGCCTCGGTCAGGGCGCGGGACCGCTTCACGTCGTCCGCGATGGCCTCCAGCAGGCCCTCCAGCGACTCGAACTTGGCCATTCCTCGGACGTAGGCGAGGAAGTCCACGGTCACGTGCAGCCCGTACAGGTCCAGTCCGACCCGGTCGATGGCGTAGGCCTCGACGGTCCGCTCGGTGCCGTCGAACTGCGGGTTCGTACCGACGGAGATGGCGGCGGGCATCCGCTCGCCGTTCGCGGTCAGCCAGCCCGCGTACACGCCGTCGGCGGGGACGGCGGTGTGCGGGAGCGTCTCGACGTTGGCCGTCGGGTAGCCCAGCTCGCGGCCGCGCTGCGCGCCGCGGACCACGACGCCCTCGACCCGGTGGGGGCGACCGAGGATCTCCGCCGCGCCCTCCACGTCCCCTTCGGCGACCAGCTTGCGGGTGAGCGTGGAGGAGAAGGGCACGCCGCCGCCCGCCGTCCCGCTGACGAACAGATCGATGACCTCGACCTCGTAGTCGTAGGTGGCGCCCTGCTCGGCCAGGTAGGCGGTGTTGCCCGCGGCCCGGTGGCCGAAGCGGAAGTTGGGGCCCTCGATGACCGTCTTCGCGTGCAGGGCCTCGACCAGCACCTTCACGATGAAGTCGGCCGGGGACAGCTGCGAGAACTCCGAGGTGAAGGGCAGCACGAGGACGGCGTCCACGCCCAGCTCGGCCATCAGCTCGGCGCGGCGGTGGTGCGGGGCGAGCAGCGGCGGGTGGCTGCCGGGGCGGACCACCTCGCTGGGGTGCGGGTCGAAGGTGACCACGACGGACGGCAAGCCCAGTTCCCGGGCCCGCTCGACGGCACGGCCGATGATCAGCTGGTGCCCGCGGTGCACTCCGTCGTAGGAGCCGATGGTGACGACGCTGCGTCCCCAGTCCTGGGGGATGTCCTCCAAGCCACGCCAGCGCTGCACTGTGACCGCTCCTCGCCCGAACCCTGTAGTGAATCCTGTACCCGTCCGCGTCATCGCACGTGGCGCGATTACGCAGGACTAAGACTGCCATGCCCGTGCCTCCGCCCACTCATCGGCATCGGGCTGGGATCAGGTTCGTGCCGCGGCGGCCAGCGACTCCAGGGTGCGGCGGGCGCTCGGCCCGAGCAGGGCCGACCACGCCTCGGGCTCCGCCCTGAGCCCGTCCACGAGCAGCGCGGCGAAAGCGGGCGACTCCCGGGCCGCCCCGACCACCCCCCGGTCCAGCACCTCGGCACCCGCCGCGGTGCGCAGCAGGCCCCGCGCGGTCGCCCGGACCAGTGCGGCGGTCGCCTCGGGGCCTCGGGCCGCGTGGTGACGGGCGGCCGCGCCGAGGAGCGCGGCCAGGACCTCGTGGTCGGTCTCCCCTTCCAGCAGCGCGTCGAGGAGCAGGGCCCGCGCTCCGGCAGACGACGCCCGTCCCGTGCACGCGCCGGTGGCCGTTCCCCTGACCGTTCCCGTCGGCTCGGCCTCGGGTGCCGTCGGGGCGGGACCGGGGGCGGCCAGCACGGGCGCGAGGGCCGCGCGCAGGCCGGGCGGGTGCTCCCGCAGCGCACGGAGGACGAACGGAACGGGGTCCTCGCGGGGAGCGGGTGTCCGGTCCAGACGGTGGGCGACGTACGCGGCGGCGTGGGCGTGGGCGGTGGGTCCGGGGCGGTGGGCGAGGTAGTCGAGGAGCAGGCCCTCGGCGCGCCGGACCGGCTCGTCACCCGTGACCGCCGCCAGGGCCAGGACGACCTCCCCTTCGGGGTCGAGGTCCGGCTCGAAAACAGGAACGGGAACCGGAACGGGAGCGGAAGGGGAAGGGGAAGCGGGTGGCGGGATCGTGCCGCGATCGGGCGGGAGGCAGCCGTGCAGGCGGCCCCGGAACGCCTCGACCACCGGTCCGGGATGGCTGGCCAGAGCCGGGGTGAGGGCGTCGGCGGGCAACCGGGGGTCACGGGCGGCGAACCGTCGCAGGGCGGCGGGCAGGTAGCGGGTCCGGGTGTCGGGGTCACGGACGAGGAGGCCCAGCGCGGCACCGTGCAGGACTCCGTCCTCGGGCCGGGCCAGCAGGGCGAGTGCGGCGTAGCGGAGCAGTTCTCGGTCGGCGGGGGCGGTCACGTGCGGGGCGGCGGCCGGTCCGTACACGGCGGCCGCGACCCGGCGTTCCGGGCGCGGATCGTGCGACCAGCGGTCCACGGCCCGGCACAGTACGGCGGGCTCCTCCTCCGCGAGGGCGGCGAGGAGTTGGTCGGCGCGCGGGTGGGCGCGGGCCACCAGGCTCTCGGTGAGGTCGTCCGGGGCGAGCCGCCGGTGCGTGAACAACAACGCCTGGGCCGCGGTGGCCACGGTGGCCCCGGGCCTGCCGCGCAGGGCGCGCTCGTCGTCGAACCACAGGCAGAGCAGACGCTGCACGCCCCTCGGATCCCGTACGAGCCGCCCGGCCGCCACCTCGATGAACCGGGCGGGGTCGAGCGCGAGGGCGGACGGTGGCGGCGTCGCCGTGACCGCGGCCCGATGCGTGCGCCCGGCAGCGGGAGCGGAACCATCGGGGAGCGCGGGTGCGCCACTTGTATCGGAAGGCGTCACGGGAGCGGGCGTCCGCCGGGCTCCGGGTCCGGGTCCGGGTCCGGGTCCGGGTCCGGGTCCGGGTCCGGATCTGGGTCCGGGTCCGGGTCCGGGTCCCACTCCGGCTCCGGATCCGGGTCCGCTCATGTCCACGGAAACGCGCGCCGGGGCGGCCTCGGAGCACCCTTCCCGAATCGCGGGGGCCGGTTCGGGCGCCCATGTGGGCACAGGCGCGGGCCTTGGCGCAGGCATGGGTGCGGGGGCGGATGCGGGTACGGGTGGCTCGTGCTGCGGCCCGGAGTCCGGTTCCGGTGACTCGGAAGGGAGCCCCGGGCCCGCTTCAGGGCCGCCCGTTCCCGGGTGGCGGGGTGGCGCGGGGGTGACGGGTCCGGTGTCCCGGGGCGGGGTCGGGGTCGGGGCCTGGCGCTGCACGGGAACCGAACCCGTCGTGCCACTACCGGCCCCGGTCGCGCCCCCTGCCGGTCGACCCGGACGCGCACCTGCTCGCCGCGCGGCCTCGGCCGCGGCGACGGGAACCAGGTCCAGCGGGAGTGGGGTGGCCGTGACGATCCGGGCCTCGGCGGCAGGGTACGGGCTCCCTTCCGGCGCGGAGGATACGACGATGGGCCCGGGGGAGGGCGCGGCGCCCTGCGGGCGGACCGCCGGTACCGCCTCGGGAGCGAGGGGGGATGCCCCCGACGCGCCCACCGCAGGTGCCCGCGCGGACAGGAGATCGGGCCGAACGCCTCGTGGGTCGGTCGCCGAGGGACGAGTGCCGGGCCGGAGGCCGGGGCCCGTACCGGAGGGGGTACCGGGACGGAAACCGGCCCCGACCTCGTCGCCCTTCGCTCCGTCGTGCGCACCCCCGTCGCGCGTACCCCCGTGGCGCTCTCCCCCACTGGGCCCTGATCCGTTCCGTTGGCACACGATCCCGGCCTCAGGGGCCCCTCGGAGCGCTGCCACGGAACTGCGAACCGGCTCCGTCCACGAAGGGACACGGCCCTCGCCGGCCCCCGCCGCACCCGGGCCCACCTCCGCACCTCCACCCCCGCCCGCAGCGATGCCCGTACTCGTCCCCCGGTGACCGGTCGCCTCCGCCCAGGGGGGCCGGCGGGCGGCGGACGGCGGTGGGTCCGAAGGGAGGAGGCGACGGAGCAGGTCGAGACGGAGGGGTTCGGGAACGGGCAACCGGTCCCAGAACCAACCGCCGAACTCCCCCGGGCCGGCCTGCGCCACGTGCTCCGCCAAGGCGTGCAGAACGTTCAGCTGCTCCGCCGCGTCCTCGCGCCGCAACAGCGTGTCGGCGAGCAACCGCCCCGCCCACCACCGCGCCTCCGCACCCGCACCGCCCGCACCCCCAGCACCGGCACCGGCACCGGCACCGGCACCGGCACCGGCACCGCGGCCTTCCGGGTCTCCCTCCCCCGCAAGCGCGTTCAGGGCCCTGATCAGACGGAGCAGGTGGGGCGTCACGACGCCCGGGTCGGCGGGACGCAACAGGGCCTCACGGACCGGACCGAGGCGGTGCCGAGGCACCGATCCGGGCGCCGACCCGAGGGTCGATCCCGATACCGCCCCGGGCACCTCCCGGAACCCCGACTCCTCACCGCCACCCCCGCCCTGCGCCGTCCCCACGGGGAGTTCCCCGGGCAGCGGTACGAGCGACGGGAGGGCCGCCGTCAGGTCCAGATGGGCTCCCTGGAGCCAGTCCCCGAGCCCCTCGTGCCCGAAGCGGTACCCGTCGTTGCGGCCGCCTCCGGCACGGTCCTCGATCAGGAGCCTCTCGGTGAGGACCGCAGCCGCCCAGCCCCCGGCCCGGGGGAAGAGCGCGTCGAAGGAGGCCCGGTCGAGAAGGCCGCGGTCCGAGGCCAGGCTGCGCCGTGCGGCCTCGTGCACCCGCCCCGCCACCCGGACGGCGAGCCTCGCCGTCGCCCGCCCGCCCGGCCCGACCCCGGCCCCGGCCCCGGCCCCGGCCCCGACACCAGCCGCGCCCCGCACCCCACCCCCACCCCCGACTCCGACCCGGTGTCCGAGCACCGCGGCCGCGATCCGCAGGCAGGCCAGGTCCAGGTACGCGCCGTACACCTCGGCCCGACCGGGGCGGCCGCCCGTCACCCCCGCCGCCCGGACCTCGGCCAGCAGCCGCAGGGTGAGGGGGTGATCCGCGTCTCCGGCGGCCGAAGCCCCCTCCGGGACGGCGTACCTCGCCCGCAGCACAGCGGCCTGCTCCGGCGGAAGCCCGGCGATGCCCACGGCTGGCGGCATGCGGGGGGCCGGGTCGACCGGCCGGTGCAGGGCCCCTCCGGGCCAGTGGCGGCCCGCGGTCTCCCAGTGTTCCGGGCGACAGGCCAGCACCAGGCGCGTCCCCGTGTCCCGCAACCAGGCCGCGGTGCCCATCGTCCAGTCCGACAGCCGCTCCGCGAGCGCGGCGGGCATCTCCTCGGGCCCGTCGAGGAGAATCAGGAGCGGCCGGCCCGCCGCCCGCCCCACCGCCGCCACCCGCTCCCCGGCACCGGCACCGGCACCGGCACCCCCCGCCCCGTCGAAACCGGCGCCAACACCGCCGTCACCCTCGCCGCCGGCCGCCCCACCGGCCGTCGCCCTCAGGGCACGGTCCACCGCCGCCGCGAGCGAGGCGTCGGCGGAGCGGAGGGCCGATCCGGTGAGGAACAGCGTGGGAGCCGGGGCGTGCCCGCCGGTACGGCGGGCCGCCAGCGCGCGGAGCTCCGTGGTGCGGCCGGTCCCCGGATCCCCCACCAGGGCACAGACCGACGCCTCCCCCTCCTCGAACCGCCCGAACTCCCGCACCACCTCGGGCCGTTCGACGGTGAAGGGAGACCACGCCTCCCCCCGCCTCGCGCCTCCGGGATCACCCTCCCCCGCACCGCGCCCGCCACGTCCGTGACGCCCGTCTCGCCCGTCCGCCAGCCGCAGGGCCCCCGCAAGGTTGAGGTCGGGCCCGTAGGCGGGGACCGTGCGGGTGTTGCGGTCCAGGAGCCGGGCCAGCGGACCGGACGGGCTCCCGGCGGCGAGGGCCCGCAACGGCACGGCGAATCCGGCAGAGCGGTGCTCCGAGCGCACGGCCGTCACCAGGACGGCGAGCACCGCACCCGTCTCGGCGTCGAGGACCGGTCCGCCGGCCGGTTCGCCGCCGACACGGAGGGCGTCGCTGCCGTCCGTGCCGAGGGCCAGGGCGAGGCCCGCGCCGAGCGGGTGGGTACGGCCGTCGCCCGCCACGTGCGCGAGCGGGACGCGGCCGAGGATCCGGGCCTGCCGCCAGCCCCGGGCCGGGACCCGCACGTACGTGCCGGGCGGCACCGGGTCCCGCGGGCTCACCGGCAAGGGGCCCAGTCCGAGGCCCTCCGTGCGGATCAGGGCCAGTCCGGACTCCGGCAAGGGCAGCAGGGCACCCTCCCCGGCCGTCCAGCTCCGGCCCCGCGGCCCGTGCACGACCACCTCGCCGAGGCCGTCCACCGCTTCGTGGGCGGTCAGCACCGTGCCGAGCAGGTCCACGAGGAACCCCGAGCCCCGGATCCGTCCGGCGGAATCGCAGATCCGGACCAGAGGGAGCTCCGCCTGCCCCGGCCGGACGCCGTCCTCCCCCGGGCGGTCGCGCCCGTCACCGAGCCGGTCCGGCCCGGCCGGTCCGTTCGTACCGCCCCGCCCGACCAGCCCCGCCATCCCGACCTCCCGCGCTCCCGTAGAGCGGAAGGCTGCTCAGAAAGGATCAGCGATATGGCGCCATGGCCGAATGCGCCCCCTTGCGCTCCCTCTCTTCACTCCGAGCGCCTGCTCGGACGGGTGAATAGCGGGTGTCGAATGGATAGAGACCGTCCGGGGGGGTGCGAGGGGGGTCCTGGAGCGGTGGGCGGTCGGAGGGGGAGCGCCCACCGCTCCACGGGCGGAACACGTCGACGCACGGGCGGAACACGAGGGCGGAACACGATCGCCCCGGGGAGGAACACCGGCCGCGCACGGAGCCGGCACCTCGGCCGCGACACTCCGGAAACGCCGGTGCGCCCCGGCCGAAACCGGAGCGCACACGGAGCACGAGCCATCCCGAGGACCGTCAGTCCTCAGCTCTCAGCTTTCAGAACTCAGCCGTCGGACCTCAAACCTCAGACATCGGACCGCAGCCCTCGACCGTCCGCCCTCGACCCTCAGACGAACACGGCGAGCGACTTCGCCTTGCCGCCCTTGCTCTCGACCAGGGCCAGCAGCTTGCCGTCGGGACCGAAGACCGCGACCGTGCCCGAGCCGTACGCCTCCGGCATCTCCAGCCGGACCCCGTTGCCCAGCAGGCGGGCCCGCTTCTCGTCGAGGTCCCAGCGCGGGTAGGCCGCGGCCGCCGCCTCGCCTATCGGCATGACGGTCAGCTCCTCCTGGAGCTGGTCCAGGGTCCGCGCGCGGTCGATCTTGTACGGGCCGACGCGGGTGCGTCGCAGCGCCGTGAGGTGTCCGCCGACGCCGAGACCGGCACCGAGGTCGCGGGCCAGGGCGCGGATGTACGTGCCGCTGGAGCAGACCACGGAGACCACGAGGTCGACGACCTTGGTGCCGTCCTCGGCCTCCGCCTCGCGCATGTCGTAGACCTGGAACGAGGAGATCGTGACCGGTCGGGCCGGGATCTCGAATTCCTCGCCGTCGCGGGCCCGCTTGTACGAGCGGACGCCGTCGATCTTGATGGCGCTGACCTTGGACGGGACCTGCATGATCGCGCCGGTCAGCTCGGCGATCCCCGCGTCCACGGCCTCACGGGTGACCGCGGAGGCGTCGGTGGCGGAGGTGATGTCGCCCTCGGCGTCGTCGGTCAGCGTGTTCTGGCCGAGCCGGATGGTGCCGAGGTACTCCTTCTCGGTCAGCGCGAGGTGGCCGAGGAGCTTGGTGGCCTTCTCGACGCCGAGGACGAGGACCCCGGTCGCCATGGGGTCGAGGGTGCCGGCGTGGCCGACGCGGCGGGTCTTGGCGATGCCCCGCATCTTGGCCACGACGTCGTGCGAGGTGAACCCGGCCGGCTTGTCGACGATGACCAGGCCGTCCGGGGTCCTCTGCTGGTTGGTGCTCATTCCGCGGCGTCGTCCTCGTCCTGCTTCTTGTACGGGTCGGCTTCACCCGCGTAGCTGGCACCGGAGGAGGACTGGCGCACCTGCTCGTCGGAGGCGCGCACCTGGTCGAGGAGGTCCTCGATGTTCTTGGCGGTCTCCGGGAGGGCGTCCGCCACGAAGGTCAGCGTCGGCGTGAACTTGATGCCCGCCGCCTGGCCGACCGCCGAGCGCAGCATGCCCTTGGCGCTCTCCAGGCCCTTCGCCGCGGCTTCCCGCTCTTCCTCGTCACCGTAGACCGTGTAGAAGACCGTGGCCTCCCGCAGGTCGCCGGTGACCCGGGTGTCGGTGATCGTCACGTGCGTACCGAGGCGCGGGTCCTTGATACCGCGCTGCAGCTTCTGGGCGACCACCTCCCGGATGAGGTCCGCCAGTTTCTTCGCCCGCGCGTTGTCGGCCACTGGTCCGTCTCCTTCTTTTCCTTGCTTTCAGTCTTCATCACCGTGGAGCCTGCGTCGCACCGACAGCAGCTCCACCTCCGGACGGGCCGCGACCAGCCGCTCACAGCGGTCGAGCACGTCCGAGAGGAACCCCGCGTCCCCCGACACCAGGGCCACCCCGATGCGGGCCCTGCGGTGGAGGTCCTGGTCGCCCACCTCCGCCGCGCTCACGGAGAACTTGCGCTGGAGCTCGGCCACGATGGGCCGGACGACGGAGCGTTTCTCCTTCAGCGAGTGGACGTCGCCGAGGAGCAGATCGAAGGACAGAGTCCCCACGTACATGCAGATCCGGATGTCCCGCCGGTTCGGGTTCGGTGACCTGCCGGCCGTCGCTCGGCAGGGACACCAGAACCGTACACGCAACGGCCGGGGCCGATCGACGGAAATTCCGCCGACCGGCCCCGGTCACGACACGGTCGCGTGTGCCTCGCGTCAGGCGCGGGGCTTCTCCCGCATCTCGTAGGTCGCGATGACGTCGTCGATCTTGATGTCGTTGAAGTTTCCGAGGTTGATACCACCCTCGAAGCCTTCGCGGATCTCGGTGACGTCGTCCTTGAAGCGCCGCAGGCCCACGATGTTGAGGCTCTCGGCGATGACCTTGCCGTCGCGGATGAGGCGCGCCTTGGTGTTGCGCTTGACCTCGCCCGAGCGGATGAGGACACCGGCGATGTTGCCCAGCTTGGACGAGCGGAAGACCTCGCGGATCTCCGCCGTACCGAGCTCGACCTCTTCGTACTCCGGCTTCAGCATGCCCTTCAGGGCCGCCTCGATCTCCTCGATGGCCTGGTAGATCACCGAGTAGTACCGGACGTCGACGCCCTCGCGCTCCGCCATCTGCGCGGCACGACCGGCCGCACGGACGTTGTAGCCGATGACGATGGCGTCGGAGCCCATCGCCAGGTCGATGTCGGACTCCGTGACCGCACCGACGCCGCGGTGCAGGACGCGGATGTCGACCTCTTCGCCGACGTCCAGCTGGAGCAGGGACGACTCCAGGGCCTCGACCGCACCGGACGCGTCGCCCTTGATGATGAGGTTGAGTTCCTGGACCAGACCGGCCTTGAGCACCTTGTCGAGGTCCTCGAGGGACACCCGGCGGGTGCGCTTGGCGAAGTTGGCGTTGCGCTCGCGCGCCGCCCGCTTCTCGGCGATCTGGCGGGCCGTGCGGTCCTCGTCGACGACGAGGAAGTTGTCGCCGGCGCCGGGGACGTTGGTGAGACCCAGGACCAGGACGGGGGTCGAGGGACCCGCCTCGTCGACGTTGTTGCCCTTGTCGTCGAGCATCGCCCGGACACGGCCGTACGCGTCGCCGACGACCATGGTGTCGCCGATGCGCAGGGTGCCGCGCTGGACCAGGACGGTGGAGACGGCACCACGGCCGCGGTCGAGGTGGGACTCGATCGCGATGCCCTGCGCGTCCTGCTCCGGGTTGGCCCGCAGGTCGAGCGAGGCGTCGGCGGTGAGGACGACGGCCTCCAGCAGGGAGTCGATGTGCAGACCCTGCTTGGCGGAGATGTCGACGAACATGGTGTCGCCGCCGTACTCCTCGGCCACCAGGCCGTACTCGGTCAGCTGACCGCGCACCTTGACCGGGTCGGCGCCCTCGACGTCGATCTTGTTGACCGCGACCACGATCGGCACGTCGGCCGCCTTGGCGTGGTTCAGCGCCTCGATCGTCTGCGGCATGACACCGTCGTTGGCCGCCACCACGAGGATCGCGATGTCGGTCGACTTGGCACCACGGGCACGCATGGCGGTGAACGCCTCGTGACCCGGGGTGTCGATGAAGGTGATCTTCCGGTCTTCGTCGTTGACCTGGGTGGAGACCTGGTAGGCACCGATGTGCTGGGTGATGCCACCGGCCTCGCCCGCGACCACGTTGGTCTTGCGGATCGCGTCGAGGAGTCGGGTCTTACCGTGGTCGACGTGACCCATGACGGTCACGACCGGCGGACGCGCGACGAGGAACTCCTCGCCGCCCTCGTCCTCGCCGAACTCGATGTCGAAGGACTCGAGCAGCTCGCGGTCCTCCTCCTCCGGGCTGACGATCTGAACCTGGTAGTTCATCTCGCCCGCGAGGAGCTGGAGGGTCTCGTCGGAGACGGACTGCGTGGCAGTGACCATCTCGCCGAGGTTCATCATGACCGCGACCAGCGACGCCGGGTTGGCGTTGATCTTCTCCGCGAAGTCGGTCAGGGAGGCACCGCGCGACAGGCGAACGGTCTCGCCGCCACCGCGGGGCAGCATCACGCCGCCCACGGACGGGGCCTGCATGGCCTCGTACTCCTGGCGCCGCTGACGCTTCGACTTGCGACCACGACGGGCCGGACCGCCGGGGCGACCGAAGGCACCCTGCGTGCCACCACGGGCACCGGGACCGCCGGGACGACCACCGAAGCCGGGACGACCGCCGCCGCCACCACCGGGGCCGCCGCCGAAGCCGCCGCCACCACCGGGACGCGGGCCGCCGAAGCCACCGCCGCCACCGGGACGACCGCCGCCACCGGGACCGGCCGGACGGCCGGCGAAGCCGCCGCCGCCGGGACGACCGGCACCGCCGCCGGGACGACCCGGAGCACCGCCGGGACGACCGCCGCCACCGGGACCGGGACGCGGGCCGGCAGCGGGACGCTGCGGCATCATGCCCGGGTTCGGACGGTTGCCGCCGGGGGCGCCGCCGGGACGCGGGGCACCGCCCTGCGGACGGGGCATGCCCGCGGGCGAAGGACGGGGACCGCCCTGACCGGGACCCTGCGGACGGGGACCGCCCTGACCGGCACCCTGCGGACGCGGGCCGCCCTGACCGGCGCCGGGGGCGCCGGGGCGCGGCGCGCCGCCGGGACGGGGCGCCTGCGGGCGCGCCATGCCGGTGGAACCGCCGGAGGTGAAGGGGTTGTTGCCCGGACGGGGACCGGCCGGACGGGCACCCGGACGCGGGGCCTGCTGACCGGGCTGGCCCGGACGGGCCGACTGCTGGCCGGCCGGACGCGGGGCACCCGGACGCGGGGCCTGCTGGCCCGGGGCGGCCGGACGCTGCTGGGCCGCGGGACGCGGACCCGGGGCAGCGGCCGCCGGACGCGCCGGGGCGGCCGGAGCCGACGGCGGCGCGGTGAACTCGGGAACCGCCGGAGCCGGAGCCGCCGGAGCGGGCTTCGGGGCGGGAGCCTTCGGGCCGGGACGCGGGCCGGAGGCGGCCGGGGTCACCGGGGCACCGGCGGACGGAGCCGCGGCGGCCGGCTTCGGCGCCGGGGCACCGGGCTTCGGCGCGCCGGGGCGCGGACCGGCCGGAGAAGGCTTGGGGGCGCCTGCCGCGGGCGCGGCGGGCGCGGGGGCGGCCTTGCGGGGCGCGCCAGGCTTGGCTGCGGGCTTGCCGGCGGTGCCGGGCCCCTGCAGCGCGTCAGTCAACTTGCGTACGACCGGCGCCTCGATCGTCGAGGACGCCGAACGGACGAATTCACCGAGTTCTTGGAGCTTGGCCATGACGACCTTGCTCTCAACCCCGAACTCCTTGGCGAGTTCGTATACCCGGACCTTAGCCACTTCGCTCCTTTTAGGTCCGGTTACCGCCGGACCGTCGCTACTTCATGGGCGTACTCATCGCGTACTCATCGAGTGCTCATCGCAATCTCGACCTACTTCCAACTCGCGAGGTACCTGACCGCACGGGAGACCCGTGCCGTACTTCTTCTTACGGTGTCGCCTCGATCACCGTGCGCAGAGCCGCGGTGTCGAGCGTTCCCTGGACCCGGAGGGCCCGGGGGAACGCCCGGCGGCGGACCGCCTGGTCGAGGCAGACCAAGGCGGGGTGCACGTAGGCACCCCGGCCGGGCAGCGTACCGCGCGGATCCGGGACGCATGCGTCTCCGGCCGCCACGATGCGCAGCAGGTCGCTCTTGGCCGATCGCTCCCGACATCCCACGCAGGTGCGCTCAGGGCGTACCGGGGCTTGCGTCCGGCCAGACACGTTAAGTCTACCTCCCCGCACCGACCTCACCCCTCCGGGCGAAAAATCGAACGGATGTCGTCGCGATCCATCTCTACCGCCCGGGAACCTCCGGGCGGTAGCGAATTATTCCGGGCCCGGGCGGGACGGTGCTCCGCCCGGGCCGTCCGGTCACTCGCCGGCGGGCTCCGCCTGCTCGGTGTCGGGCCGGATGTCGATGCGCCAGCCGGTGAGCCGCGCGGCGAGGCGGGCGTTCTGGCCCTCCTTGCCGATGGCCAGCGACAGCTGGTAGTCGGGCACGGTCACCCGGGCGGACCGCTGACCGAGGTCCACGATCTCGACCCGGCTCACCCGGGCGGGGGACAGCGCGTTGGCCACCATCTCCGCCGGGTCGTCCGACCAGTCGACGATGTCGATCTTCTCGCCGTGCAGTTCCGCCATGACGTTGCGGACCCGGCCGCCCATCGGGCCGATGCAGGCGCCCTTGGGGTTCAGACCCGAACGGGTGGAACGGACCGCGATCTTGGTGCGGTGACCGGCCTCGCGGGCGATCGCGGCGATCTCGACGCTGCCGTCGGCGATCTCCGGGACCTCCAGCGCGAACAGCTTCTTGACCAGGTTCGGGTGGGTGCGGGACAGGGTCACGGAGGGACCCCGGACGCCCTTGGCCACGCGGACCACGTACGTGCGCAGGCGCAGCCCGTGCGTGTACTCCTCGCCGGGGACCTGCTCCTGCACCGGCAGGATGGCCTCCAGCTTGCCGATGTCGACCAGGACGTTCTTGGGGTCCTTGCCCTGCTGCACGACGCCCGTGATGACGTCGCCCTCGCGGCCCGCGAACTCGCCGAAGGTCAGGTCGTCCTCGGCGTCGCGCAGACGCTGCAGGATGACCTGCTTGGCGGTGGTGGCGGCGATCCGGCCGAAGCCCGACGGCGTGTCGTCGAACTCCTTGGCCTCCTGCCCCTCCTCCAGGTCCTGGGGGTCCTCCTTCGCCCACACGGTCACGTGGCCGTTGGTGCGGTCCAGCTCCACGCGGGCGCGGCGGCGGCTTCCCTCGGTGCGGTGGTACGCGATGAGGAGGGCCGACTCGATCGCCTCGACCAGCAGGTCGAAGGAGATCTCCTTCTCCCGGACCAGACCCCGAAGGGCGCTCATGTCGATGTCCACGGCTACGCCTCCTCTTCCTTCTTGTCGCTCTTGCGGTTGAACTCGATCTCGACACGCGCCTTGGCGATCTCCGAGAAGGCGATGCGGCGCTGCGTGGGCTTGCGACCCTTCAGGCCGGGGACCTCCAGGTCCAGGCCCTCCTCGTCGACGCCCAGGATGCGGGCCGTCAGCTCGCCGCCCTCGTTCGACAGGAACTTCACCAGGCGGCCGGTGGCGCGCACGTAGTGGCGGTGCTCGGTGAGCGGTCGGTCGGCCCCGGGGGAACCGACCTCCAGGACGTACTCGTCCTCGCCCATCACGTCGGTCTCGTCGAGCAGGTCGGAGATCTCACGGCTCAGCTCGGCGCAGGTGTCCAGCTCCACGCCCTCGTCGGAGTCCACGATGATCCGCAGCATGCGGCGCTTGCCCGCCCGGGACGTCTCGATCTCTTCGAGGTCCAGGCCCTTGGCGGCGGCCAGCGGTTCCAGCAGTTCGCGCAGCCTGTCGCTCTGGGTCGTGCTCATCCGGGTGACTCCTCGGCCGCGTGTGCTGTTGTGGTTTCGTCGCGTGTCAGGTCAAAGGGTATCCGGTCCCGGAGGGTGTTGCCGTCCGCCCTCGTGGCGGTCGACCCCGGTACGGTGATCACCTGTCCCGCCCCCGCCGCCCCACCGCCCCGGAGGACCGTCCGTGCCGCTCGCCCTGCCCTCGCGAAGAAGCCTGCTCACCGGCGCCGCGGGCGCGGCGGGCGCCGCCCTGCTCACGGGGTGCTCCGGGGACGGCGACAGCGCCGCCGTACGGCGGGTCGAGTCGCTCGAACGACGGATGCGCCTCGCGGCGGCCGCCCGCAGCTCCGCCCTCCTGGCCCGGTACGAGGCCACCCTCGCGGCCCACCCGGCCCTCGCCCCCCGGCTGGCCCCGCTGCGGGCGGCGGTCGCGGCGCACGCGGCGGCGCTCGCCCC